>JAYVMO010000115.1:0-7506 GCA_043758915.1 Acidobacteriota bacterium
CAGCCAGGTGTGTACCTGGCTGAATAGCTCCAGTTCCGGTTTCTCGGGCAAATTCCTCTTCTCGTGCGGAAAAGGAATCTCCAGTTCCAGCTGTTTGGCCAGAGCGAGATAGATCGGGAAAACCGCACGCGCCTCCGTCCATTGCGCATGCCGCCGGTTATCCGCCTTTGCCGGGGCGGGTATATTCAACGTAATCATCGTTTTGTTCACGGCTGTGTCACCCAGTCGCAGCGGCCGCGCAAGAATCTCACAGCCACTGCTTTGCGTCCTTCGTGGTACTGCACGGCGATAACGCTTGCGTCCGCCGCGCTCCCTTTACGGCCTTTCTCAAGCCGTACGAGGTCGTCAAATTCCAACGGCAAGGTGGAGACGAAAATGGCGTGATCGCCCCCCGCGAACTCCACGACGGTCGCTTCCCGCAACCGCGTCCCGCCGCCGCGCAGCGCAGCAAGCTGCACGGGTACGCGAACGGCCGAAACGCCACGAAAAAATCGTGCCAACTGCTCCGCGCAGCCCTCTTCGTTCGCTGTGAGTGTTACCTCACCTGACCGTCTCACGTCGCCTCTCGACTTGCTGCGTGCAAGGTTTGTGCCGCCTCGCGGGCATACACACACGACCCCGCGAAAGGAAACACAGTCCCCAAGAGGGAGTAGCACGCTGTGCGCCAAAGATTCGGCAACCTGGATGCACTTCAAGATGAAGAAACGACGAGGCTTACTTTTTTCCCGAATCCTGCGACTGGTTTATATGTCTCACGCTGAAACGTCCGTGTCTCAGCCTTGCTTTCACCGTCGCGGATTCATTCGAGCGCGTTGAGACGTTCTCTCACGATGTCAGCTCGCCTGGCCTTCTGCGTCGGCGCCTTCGCCTGACCGCAGGGGGATGTTGTACCGCTTGAGCTTGCGATACAACGTTGCCCGGCTGATTCCCAGCATCTTCCCGGCGAGCGACTTGTCTCCATTCGCTTGTTCGAATACCCGCAATATCGTCATCCGTTCCATGTCCGCGAGCGCCGTCGTCGAGAGCGCGGACGCATCCTGCTCTGCCGTACCGGACGATTCTAATGCCTCGCTGCGAATCGTCGGAGGCAGGTCCGCGACATCAATCAGCTGGTGGTCCCCGAGCGTCACCGCTCGCGCGATGCAATTCTCAAGTTCCCGGATGTTGCCTGGCCAATCGTATTGCAACAAGCTCTTCATCGCCCCCGGTGTGACCGGCAGGTGCGCGCCAGGCGCGTAGCGGTTCAGGAAGTGGTGCACCAGCATGGGGATGTCCGAGCGGCGGTCGCGCAGCGCCGGCAGATGCACGGTCACGACGTTGAGCCGGAAATACAGGTCTTTCCGGAAGGTCCCTTCCCGATACGCCGACTCCAGGTCCCGGTTGGTCGCCGCGATCACGCGCACATCGACGTTCACCTTATTGTTGCTGCCCACTGGCCGCACTTCCTTTTCCTGCAACACTCGCAGCAGCTTGGCTTGCATTTCGAGTGGTAATTCGCCGATCTCGTCCAGGAAAATCGTGCCCCCGTTTGCCGATTGAAAGAGCCCTGCCTTCGATTTGGTCGCGCCCGTGAAGGCTCCTTTTTCATACCCGAACAGTTCACTCTCCATCAGGGTTGGCACCAGCGAACCGCAATCCACGGCCACAAACGGTGTTTGCGCCATCGAGCCTCGAAAGTGGAGGGCACGCGCTGCCAGCTCTTTCCCCGTGCCGCTTTCGCCGGAGATCAGCACCGGAGTTCGCGTATCCTTTAGCCGCGAAATCATCCGCAATACATCCTGGATGTTCGCGGAAGTGCCGATAATGCCGTCCAGATTTTCTTCCGTGCTCACCCGTTCCCGCAAGAATGCATTTTCCGTCACCAGTCTTACTTTTTCCGCCATGCGCTGCAGTAGCAGCCGCATCTTTTCGACTCGAAACGGTTTTTCGATGTAATCATAGGCGCCCAGCTTCATGGCATCCACCGCCGATTCGATCGAGCCATGGCCCGTCATGATGGCGATCTCCGTGCGCGGCAGCAGCGCCCGGATCTGGCGTAGCAGTTCCACGCCGGTCTGGTTGGGAAGTTTAAGGTCGGTCAGCACCACGTCGGGCGGGTCCGTGTCCAGTCGCGCCAGAGCCGCCTCCGCGCTCTCCGCTTCCGCGCAAGCAAACCCGAGTGAATTGCCGATGGTCATGCACAGGCGGCGGATACTCTGCTCGTCATCCACCACCAGTAAACGTGTTTTTAGATCTTCGCTCATGGTTTTCCGAAAGTCTTCTCCACAATAGATAGGAATAGCTGAACCCGGAAAGGTTTTTCAATGCACGGAGTCCCGCTTTGTGCCAGAAAAGCCTGCGTATCGCTGTTCGCCGTATCGCCGCTGATCAATATGATTCGGGTGCTTAGCTCTGGACGGTTTTTCTGGATCCACGCATGCACCTCGGCTCCATTCACCGTGCCCGGCATTCGAATGTCGGAGATCACTCCCGCAAACCGTCCACGCTCCAGCCTCTCGAGTCCCTCGGCTCCCGAGGCGGCATTCTCGACGGCATATCCCCTGCGCTCCAGTGCCGCGCGCAGGAAGGCCATCACCGATGGCTCATCTTCAATGAGCAAGATGGGTTCTCCCGTCCACAGGGCCGCCTGCAGGCTCATCCTCCGGCCTCTTTCGCCGACGCCGTCGGCAAGGCGTTCTCCGTGGCCACCGGGATGCGCACAACAAATGTGCTGCCGCCGGCCGCGCCATGGTTCCAGCATTGGATTTCGCCGCCATGCGCGCGCACGATGCCATAGCAGATGCTCAGCCCCAGCCCCGTGCCTTTGCCGGCATGTTTGGTGGTGTAAAAAGGGTCAAAGATTCGTTGCGGGTCGGAAATGCCCGTCCCATTGTCGGTGACGGCGACTTCGATGCAATCCGCCTGTTGCCGCGTTCTAATCTTGATTTGCCCTCGCTGTCTCGCTTCCTGCACCGCGTCGTAGGCGTTGTTCAGAATGTTGAGAAAAACTTGCTGTAGCTGCTGTGCGTCGCCCATCGCCGGCGCCAGCTTCCCCTCGAACTCCTCGATCACTTCCACGCCGTGGCTTGCGAAATCATAACTGCGCAGCTTGATGGTCTGACGGAGCAGGGAATTGACTTGCACCAGTTCCCGCTGCACCGGGCGCTGCCGCGCGAAGCTCAGCAGATCCTGCACGATCACCTTGGTCCTTTGCGTCTCTTGCAAAATAATCTTCAAATCTTCCCTCGCGGAGGCCGGCACTTCCGGATTCTCCAGCAGCAAATCCGTAAATCCCAGGATCGCGGCCAGCGGATTGTTCACTTCGTGCGCCACTCCGGAGACCAGCCGCCCGATGGTGGCCATTTTTTCGCTGTGCGCCAGCTTCGCTTGGAGCAACACCGCATCCGTTATGTCCGTCATGACCACGACCACGCTGTTCACGGTGTTCTGTTCGTCTCGCATAGGACTGAGGCTGATCGAGAAATGCCCCATCGAGCCGTCGCTGCGCCGCGCGCGCAGCTCCAGATTTTCCACCTGCTGTCCGTGGGCCGTGGTTTCCAGCGCGGCCTCAAAATCCTCGCGATGCGAAGGCTCGACCCAGTCCACCAACCGGTGACCGATCAGCTCGTCTTCCCGGTAGCCCGCTTCGTAGCACCGGCGGTTGGCGTAGCTAATGAGCCCGGCTGTATCCAGCACCAGAATCATGCTCTGCGTGGTATTCAAGATTTTCTGGTTGAAGTCGCGCTCGCGCTGCAATTGCGATTGAAACGTCCGCTGTTCCGTCACGTCCAGCATTAAGCCGCGGATTTGCGCAATCCGGCCCTGTGCATCGCGGACCGCCGTGATGTTTTGCAGCGTGTGCAGCAGCGTCCCGTCCTTCCGCCGCAAAGTTTCCTCATAATTCCGCAGCACTCCGCGCTCCGCCAGCGCGTGCAGAAAACGCTCGCGAGCCGCCGGCGCCGGATACAGATGCGGGCTGACATCCGACCGCAACAACTCCTCGCGCGATCCGTAACCCAGCATGCGCACCATCGCATCGTTCACGTCCAGAAACCGTCCGTCGGGCGTGGCGAAGAATAGGCCTTCCTGAATACTGTCGAACAGCTCGCGGTAACGGCGCTCCGCCTCGCGCCGATCCGTAATGTCCTTCAAAACGTGAATCGTACGCGTGTCGTCTTCCACGACGCCCGGCGTTCGCGAAGTGGAAACCAGGTAGATGCGCTCGGAGGACGCCGCGACATACTCTTCGCGCGCCTGCTGCGTATCGCGGCAGAATGGGCAGGGCAGATCGCTCCCCGTTTCGGCGATTTGCCGCAAGCTGCTCATCGCCTCGCCTACCAGCGCCACCGGCGGCACTCCTAGGTGCGACGAAAGTGACCGGTTGGTTCGAACAATCTTCCAGGCGCGGTCATGCACCACGATGTAGTCGCTGATGGCGTCGATATCTTCCACCCACTGGCGCTTCGAGCGCTCCAGTTGTGAAAAGCGCTGGAAATTTTCGATCGCCAGTGCCGCGTGGCTCGCCAGCGCATGCAGTAACCGTTTTTCATTGTTATCCAGAACATCGCGTTCGCGCAGCAGGCAAAGCACTCCCAACCGCTCGCCATCGCTCGCCGAGATCGGCACAAACAATGCCGCCAAACCTGGCGTCAGGCTGGCATTTGAATCTGTAATCTCGGCTGGAAGCCGCGCAACCTCCACTTCACTCCGGCTTTCGCGTGCTGCCTCAATGATCCAGCGCTGTGCACTGCGGACGGCCGCGGTCTCACCATCCACCGCAGCATACATCTGCGTTTCTCTACCCCGAAAAACGGCCACGCCACCCCAAGCCGCACCGAGCATCCGCGCGGAACGCTGCGCATATCGCGCCAGAAAATCAGGAAGATGCCGGGATTGTGCCGCCTCGACCGCCAATTCCATCAATTCTTCCGCGTGGTGCGATGTGGGACGAGCAAGCTCCGCCTTTGGTTTCAGGCGCGCGCGAGGGCGAGTGACTGCTTTTTTTGTTCCACGCATCGGGATAGCGAGACCGGGACGCTGTACGCGTCTCAAAATGAACAACACTACGCACCTACACGCTAACTGCGAGTCTCAATGTGAGTCAATCCTCCTCGCATGCCGTGTTGCTGAATCCTCCACTCTCGCTCGCCGTATTCTCCGCTACGTCTCAGCATGAGACCTCCAACCGCTACGGTCACGTTCGCTGAGACGAACGCTGGCCTCTTCTTCCCCTCTTCTCCCAACCTCGCACCCAACTAACTTCACCATTCTGTTGAACTTGCCGCCACAATCCTCCGGATTGCTCGACGTTCCCTCGCGTTTCCTGTCATGGCATCCGACGTGCCTTCTTCCAGGCTGGGGTATCCCGTGTTCCCAGGAGGGGTAGTGTCGATGAGATTCCATTGGTTTCGCACATTGTCGCTTGCGGTAGCAGCCGCTCTTATTCTGGGCGCTTCCGGATTTGCGCAAACGGGCACGACCGACGAGGGCAAACGGAAGATCAGAACTAAAGTTGCGCCCACCTATCCGGAATTGGCCCGGCGCATGAATATTTCCGGCAAGGTGAAGATCGAAGTGGTCATCGCACCGGATGGACATGTGAAGAGCACCCGCGTCATTGGCGGCCACCCTCTTCTCGTGCAGGCGTGTCAGGACGCCGTCAAGCAATGGAAATTCGCGCCCGCGCCGGAAGAATCCACGCAGGTGATCGAGTTCGATTTCAGTGGCGGCGGCAATTGATTGGAATCGAAACAGTCGAATAGTCGCGGCGGCAGCGGTCCGGGCAAGGCTGCCTCGCCGGGGTGAGCGGAGGATTTAGGCAATGACGATTGGCAAGAAACTCTACTTAGGCTTTGGCTCGATTCTGGGCATTCTGTTCGTATTACTTTTCGTGAATATGTTTGCGTCCCTTCGCGAAAGCTCTGCTCGCGGCGACGCTTCCACCGCCTTGGCCAGCGTGCGCACCATTGAATCCGTGCGCTACCAGATCATGCTCAACCGCCTAAACTTGAACAATTTTCTCTTGAGCGGCGATCCTCGCGATGAGGAAAAGGTGACCAAGGGCTTCTCCGAAGTCAGCGATATCATCAAACGCGGCGAGTCTCAGGCCGGCAGCGAAGCCCTGAAGACCGCCCTCATCCAGGTCGAGAGCACCGAAGCGAGTTGGGCCGACAATTTTGCCAAGCCCCTCCTCGCCAAGCGTCATCAAGTCGATTCGGGCGACGCCACTGTTTCCGACCTGCAGATTTTCTATTTACAGAAGGATCCTTCTTCCTGGCTCACCAAGTCCGCCGTGGTCCTCGATCAGTCGAGTGCCGATATCAGTAAATCCCTCGATGAGACTTCCAAGTCCGCCACTACCGCCAGCATTTGGAGCGCGATCGCTACAATTGGGGGGACTCTATTCGCGGTTATCGTGGGTATCTTCGCCGCCATCAGAACCGGTAAATCCATCACCGAGCCGCTGACACATCTCATTACCGTCGCCCGCGAGATCGGCGACTCCGGCGACCTCGACCAAAACATCGATATCCACCGCAACGACGAAATTGGCGCTCTGGCCACCACCTTCAACAATATGGTCGCCTACCTCAAGGAAATGGCCAGCGTCGCCATGTCCGTCGCCGAAGGCGACTTGAGCGTCGAAGTCGTCCCGCGCTCCAAACGCGACACCCTGGGTAACGCCTTCCTGCGCATGTCACATGGCTTGCAGGATCTGGTGCGCACCACGCGCGACTCCGCGGGCCAGGTTTCCGCAGGCTCCAATCAGGTTGCCGGCGCAGCGGACGAATCCGCAAAAGTTAGCGTACAAGCTTCCTCCGCCATCGAGGAAGTCACCAGCACCATGCACGAAATGAGCATCAACGTGCAAAACGTCGTCAAGAACACCCAAGTCCAGGCCTCCAGCGTCGCCGAGACCTCCGCTTCCATCGACCAGATGGTGACCTCCATTCAGCGCGTGGCCGACACCGCAAAAGTTCTCCTGGACATTGCCAATCGCTCCCGCGAAGAAGTCGTCAACGGCATCCAGACCATGGAAAAGGCCACCGATGGCCTCAATCGCACCAATCACGCCATTCAGTCCTCCGCCGAGATCATCAATATCCTCGGCCACCGCGCCGATGACATCGGCAAGATTATTGAAGTCATCGATGATTTGGCCGAGCAAACCAACCTCCTGGCCCTCAACGCCGCCATCGAAGCGGCCCGCGCGGGTGAGCACGGTCTAGGCTTTGCCGTGGTCGCCGACGAAGTCCGCAAGCTGGCCGAAAAATCCACGCAATCCACCAAGGAAATCGCCGACCTCATCCAGAGCATCCAGCGCGAGGCGCGCCAGGCCGTCGAAAACATGGAGCGCAGCACGCGCATCGTCGAGGAGGGCCTCAGTCTCGGCAACGATCTCGGCGCCGCTCTTCACAAGATCTCCAACGTCGTCACCGAAGTCTATAAATTCTCCCAGGAAATTGGCGCCGCTACCAACGAGCAGTCCGTGGGCTCTTCGCAAATCGCCAAAGCCACCAGCCGCCT
>JAYVMO010000116.1:0-3264 GCA_043758915.1 Acidobacteriota bacterium
CGCGTGGATGGCGTCGGCAAATTTTTTCGCTTCGGCGAGATCCGGCGTGGAGGTTTCGCACCAGAGCATATCGGCGTAGGGAGCGTAGGAGAGGCCGCGGGCGATGGCGGCGTCGATGCCGCCGCGGAACTGGAAGAAGCCTTCGAGAGTGCGCGCCCCGTAAACGAATTCGCGATCCCGGGGGTCGGCGTCGGAGAGCAGCAGACCGGCGGAGTTGGCGTCGGTGCGCGCGATGAGGATGGTAGGCACGCCGCAAACGTCGGCGGCCAGGCGCGCGGCCACGAGCTTCTCGATAAATTCGCGCGTGGGCACCACGACTTTCCCGCCCAGGTGGCCGCACTTCTTGGCGGACGAGAGCTGGTCTTCGAAGTGCACGCCTGCAGCGCCGGCCTCGATCATGGATTTCATCAGCTCATAGGCGTTGAGTGAACCGCCGAAGCCGGCTTCGGCGTCGGCAACGATGGGCGCGAACCAGTGGGTGCCGGACGGCTTGCGCTCGGCGCTTTCGATCTGGTCGGCGCGCAGGAGTGCGCGATTGAGTTTTTTGACCAGAGCGGGAGCGGAGTCGGAAGGATAGAGGCTCTGGTCGGGGTAGACGTCGCCCGCGGTGTTATTGTCGGCGGCGACTTGCCAGCCGCTGCCGTAGATGGCCTTAAGGCCGGCTTGGACCATTTCGATGGCCTGATTTCCAGTGATGGCGCCGAGAGCCGGGACGTAAGCGTCGGTGTGTATGAGGTTCCAGAGACGCTCGGCACCGAGACGCGCGAGGGTGTACTCGATCTGGATGGAGCCGCGCAGGCGCAGCACGTCGTCGTGGGAATAGGGGCGCGTGATGCCAGACCAGCGGGGGTTGGTAGTCCAGTCCGCGTGGGAGTCGTGGTTTCCGTTGGCCCCGTTGGGTTTGTTCGTTCCGTTGGTGGACATCCTTTTCTCCTTCGTGATTCTTGACTCGTGATTCGTGGTCCGTTATCGAATTGCGCTTTTTATGGGCACCTTGCTCGTCGGAGCACAGACTGAAGTCTGTGCTACTAAAACCTTCATACGGGATTGAACTCGGCGCGACGGATCATTTGCTCGCTTTGGCGGCGCGCTTCGCGCAAAGTCGCGGCGGCTTGGGCGTCTTGCGCCGCGGCGTTTTCTTGCAGTAGGCGGTCGAGCTCCTGGTCGAAGAGTTCGTGAATGAGTTCGGGCGTATGGCGGATGGGAGCGCCGCCGTCGTCGAGAATCTCGACAGTGTTCGCGTGCTTGATGCGCTGGGCGATCATCAAGCGATAAATGCGGTCGGTGGCCAGGTCTTCCATGTAGCCGTCGAGCAGGCTGGCGCCGCGGCCGTTGAGGACGCCGTTGCGGTAGCGAATGACGGTGCGAATCGCGGCGCGCGTTCCAGCGAGAGTGCGCTTGCCGACGCTGGAGGGAAGCGGGCGAAGATCGGCGCGCGTGTTGGCGTTTTTTGGACGGGCGGTAAGTTGATTGGGCGAGGGGAATTGGCTGACGGCGATTTCGTTTTGATCGGGGTGGCCGGTCCACGCGCCGTCCATGAGGCAATTGGACTCATTCTTTTTGTCTTCGGCGAGGACTTTGAGGGCGCGCGCATTGAGTTCGGCATCTTCGCGCGAAGGATAGAGCGCGGTCATGCCGCCGATGGCCAGCAGGCCGTGCTTGTGGCAGATCTCCGGCATCAGGTTGCGGAGATTCTGGAAGAAGGCGACGTTGTGAGGAATGGTGTTGCGGTCGGGCAAAACCCATTCGGGATTTTCCAGATTGAAGTGAATGAGGCTGGCCATGTAGTCCCAGCGGCCGAGATTGAGGCCCAGGAGGTGGTCGCGAAGATTCCAGGCAAACTCTTCCATCTGATAAGCGAGAGGATGCGACTCGACCAGCGCCATGCATTTGATGGCGTTGGCGGGGAGCCCCTTGGCGCGGGCGATCATTTGGAAAAGATCGCGCCACCAGAGGGCTTCGTCGGCGGACTCGGATTTCGGAATGTAGAAACAGAGAGGATGCTGGAGCGCGCTGAAATCGGCTTGATAGGCGACCATGGCGACGTCGAAAAGCGAAGCGGGGAGCAGTTCGCCGGGGAGTACGCCGGCTTGGTGAATGTGCAGACCGCGCGGGCGCGTGAAAATGACCGTGGTACTTGGGTTGATGCCGACGGTTTTGTTGCGTTTGCGATCGAAATAGGTGAGTTCGCCTTTGAGAGCGGCGAGCACGTTCTTGATGCCACGGATAGTGTGTTCCCAGGCGTTGGCGTTGGAGTCTTCGAGATCGAGCATGACGCCGGGCGCGCCGGAATTGAGCATTTTGACGACGAGATCGCCGTCGTCGGCCGGGCCGGTCATCTGATTGCGCTGGTCGGCGCACCAGGCGGGAAGTTCGATGCGCCAGGAGTTGGTGGTGGCGACGGAAGGCGGGAGATAGGTCGGAAGCTTGCCGGCGTGGGATTCCGCCAGGGCGTAATCGCGGCGCGCGAGGAGGTTGCGCTGGCGGAGGGTGAGCGCAGCGTGTAGCGGCGCGAGAAATTCGAGGAAGCCTTTGGGCAGATCGCGCGCGGCGTCGAAGTCCGCGGGAGCGGAATTGACGGGCACGATGCGGTCGGAGAAGAGCCGAGGGGCGGTTGCCATGAGAATCGAGGGCCTTTCTGGAACGTTCCAGGGAAGAAACTTAGGAACGATCAGCGTTGAGAGAAGTAGACTCCAAAGGCGGAGAAGAGTCAAAATGGGTAGTCCGAATCGGACTACTGCCCATATTGGGCTAGAGAAAACGCCTTATTATTAAGGTTTTCCGCCATCTGCCACAAAAAAGGCGGGTGGCACGCGGCGGCACCGAGCGAGGAGGCAGCGTGGTTTTACCGGCGGAAGGGGATGGAGCGGAGCGCAAAGGAAAGATACCGGACCGCTTCCTGAATCAGCTGAAAGAGGATGTCGCCGGGCGCCGGATCGCTAGCGGCTTACAGCGTTTGCAGGCGCAGAAAGTCCTGGTGGATTCCTGCGGCGCAACGCAGAAAGGCGGGGCGGTCTTATTGGGTTATCTCGCGCAATGGGTCGATATCGGCTTCGAGCGGCCGTCGCTGATCAAAAAGCTGCTCGGGCGTTTTCCCCGCACGGGCCGGGAGACGCTTTCTTTGCTGGAGTACGTACACCTGCGGATGGCCGACGGACTGCTGGCCATGTCGGAAGAAGAGTTTGGCAAGGCTACGCAGCATTTCAAGGTCGTGCTGTCATTGGAAGAGGAGATCAGCGACAAGCAAGTAATCTCGATTGCCAA
>JAYVMO010000117.1:0-3821 GCA_043758915.1 Acidobacteriota bacterium
ATCTTCTTTTGCGCCGCCGCCAGGGAAGGTCGCTGGCCTTCCTGTGCCTGGCGGTCACCTTCGCGGGCATCATCATGTGCGCCTCGCGGGGTGTTTTTATGTGGACTTCGGCAACTACCTTGGTTGGCAGCGCCGCGTTCCTCTGGGGCGCGCCGTGGCGGCAGCGGGAAGTCCTCCGCGTCCTGCGCACCGTTCCGCGCGCCGCGATGGGAATCGCGCTGGCCCTGGTTCTGCTCTTTATCACCGTTCCTGAAGCGCTCATGGGCCGCCTCTCCGTGTATTTCGAAACGCTCTCCCCCAGCAGTTCGGCCAGCGAACTTACCTTCCGGGCCACCACTTACCCTTTACAGAACTTTCTCTATGCTTTCGATTATCCACGCTGGCCTTACGGTTACGGCATCGGCACCACCTCTCTCGGGGTGCAGTACGTCAGCCGTATCTTCCACGAAAAGAATACGATTGGCGGCGTCGAGAGCGGTTTTGGAGCGCTGGTGGTGGAGATGGGCATAGGCGGGCTGGCGCTCTGGTTAGTCATGGCGTTTTCGATCCTGATTGCCGCATGGCGAGTGGTGCGCAAGCTGAGAGGTTCGCCCTGGTTTCCGCTCGCCTTTATCATCATGTGGTATGCCTTTCTCCTGCTGCTGCCCATGACCTTCGCGGGCATGCAGGCGTATCAAGATTTCATCCTGAATGCCTACCTGTGGCTCTTGCTGGGGATTTTGTTCCGTCTTCCCAGTATTGCGCTTTCTTCTCAGTTCGCGATCACCGCTCCCTCTTCACAAATGCCGCGCGCTTGGGTCCGCTGACTTGCGCATCGCGGTTGTCTCGCCGTTTGTCGACCGCCGCCACGGCGCGGAACGCGCCCTAGCCGAATTGCTCGAACATCTGGCCCGCATGCGCCATTGCGAAATCCATCTCTACGCGCAGCGCGTCGAGGATCTGGTGACCCAAAGCTCCGCCGCTCCCCGTCGCGTTGAAGGAGGCGCAATCCTTTGGCACAAAGTTCCTTCCGTCCCGGGTCCTCATTTATTTCAATTTCTTTCCTGGTTTTTTTTGAACGGCCTATGCCGCTGGCGCGATCGCTGCTTCCATGGACTCCACTTCGATGCCCTCTTCTCTCCCGGCATCAACTGCTATGGGGCAAACGTCATTCTGGTTCACGCGGTATTTCACCGTCTTGCGGAGTTACAAGAACAATCCACACCGAGCGGGCTTCGCAGCGTTCATCAGCGCCTCTATTACCGTGTGTTGCGCTCCCTCGAACGCCGCATCTACTCCAATCGGCGTGTCCTGCTTGCGGCCGTCTCCCAGCGTACCGCCAAACAGATTGGCCATTATTTTGGCCGCGAGGATGTAATGGTGATTCCCAATGGAGTAGACACGAGCATCTTTCATCCGCAAGCGTGCAGGGACCGCCGGGCCGACGCGCGCGTACGATGGAATTTTGCGCCCCGGGAAAAGGTTCTACTGCTCATCGGTAACGACTGGCGCAACAAAGGACTCACCGTTCTTCTCCGAGCTGCCGCACTTTGCCGCGATCTGCCGCTGCGTTTGCTAGTCGTCGGACGGGAAAGTGCTTCTTCCTGGGTAAAGACAATAGCGGAGCTGCAGTTGGCGGATCGCGTCTCTTTTTCACTGCCGTCGGCGAACGTGCTCGATTTTTTGGCCGCTGCCGACGTGTACGCCGCGCCCTCACTCGAAGACTCTTTCAATCTTCCTGCACTCGAAGCCATGGCCTGCGGCCTGCCCGTCATCGTCAGCACGCGTGCGGGCATTAGCGAGTGGATTCACAACGGCTCCGACGGCATGCTCCTGCAGGATCCTCAGGACCCTGCGGAACTGGCCGCTGCACTCCAAAAACTCATTCGAGATCCTGAATCCATGCGGTGCTTGGGCGAGAATGCAGCCCGTACCGCTACAACACTTTCCTGGGATAGCCACGCCGATGCCATCTACAACTTGCTCCGCGGGACTCTCGTGCGGCCGGTTAATTCAGCAATTTAATTCGATCATACGGCATGGCAGTCTCCTGGAGTAAGATTCATGATTCATGAACTTGGGATGTTTTTTTCGCAAAGAGGCCGAATGCCTGCAAGCCCAGATCGTGCCGTTGAAATTCAGCGTCAGTACTACACAAATACCGCCGCCCGCTACGAAGCCATGCATTTGCACGAAGGGTCTGGCGACGCCCTCGGTATGAAATTCGTACATTCCATCCTTCGCATGGTGGAAGCCCGCACCATCCTTGATGTCGGCGCCGCCACTGGCCGCGGCATCCGCGATTTGAAGGCAGCACTCCCGGAATCATTTGTTTGCGGTATCGAGCCTGTCATTGCGCTCGTCGAGCAAGCTACGCGAAGCGGCAGCACTGCCAGCGGCCCGGTCCTTCAGGGTAGAGGCGACGCCCTTCCGTTTTGCGATGCCAGCTTCGATGCTGTCTGCGAATTCGCCGTACTGCATCACGTCGCTGATCCCAGCGCGATCGTCAAAGAAATGCTCCGTGTTGCTAAGAAGGCCATTATCATCGCCGATAGCAATCGCTTCGGCCAGGGCTCCCGCTCGGCGCGGCTGCTCAAGCTGGCACTTTACAAGACAAAACTGTGGAACGTCTTTAATTATCTGCGGACTTCTGGCAAGGGCTACCAGATCACTGAGGGCGATGGGCTGGCCTATTCCTACAGCGTCTACGATTCGTTCGAATTGATCGCGCAGTGGGCCGACCGCGTTATTCTTATTCCCAATGCTGGGCAGGACGGAACCAGTTGGCTGCATCCGTTGCTCAACAGCGGTGGCGTACTTGTCTGTGCCCTACGAGAACGCGGCTAAGCATCAACGGGGGCTGATCTCTCCCACCGTCTTTTTCCTTTCCTTTGTTTCCACGGCGTTGCGGGTGGCTTCCAGCGTGAAGGTGAGCGTTTCTTTGGGGATGCCGGTGACGAAGGGGCGGATCAGCCATCCCAGCCCCGCCGGTATGTCCCTGGTTAACGAAGCGACTTCGCTCTGCACGTACACGCCGCCGTCTCCCTCGCGCATCCTCCACCACGTTTCCATGCGCCACAGGAATCCGTCGTCATCCCCGGGAGTCCTCTCGCGCTCCGCGCTCGTTCCCGCGTTCTCCACTTGCGCGATGCGCACCGCCGAGCTCCGGCTGTGCGCTCGTCCCGGCGCATCGCGAAAATATCGCACTTCGTGCTCGGTGTTCAGCACCGCCGTAATTATCTTATGTCTGCGAAAGCGCAGAAATACCTTGAAGTGCTCCCCATCATGCGCTTCAATTTTCGAACGTTCGACATCGGGCGCAAAGTACTCCGCATGCCGGTCGTAATCCTTCAGGACGCCGAGCACGTCATCCAGCTTCGCCCCCGGTATAAAGACCACGCCGACCCAATGATGGATCATCCCGCCGGGACAGGGGATGGCCGCGCCGTTGTCGTATGTTTCGAGCTTCTGCATTTTCACTTCACCGCGTTTCAGGGCTTCGTACGCGGCTTTGCGTTCGTTTTCCGGCAAAGCATCGATCCACAGCAAGGCGCTTCCGCGTTGTAGCTCGGCGGCATTCCGCGCTTCGGTCAGCGCCACGTAGCGTTGGAACGCTTGGCTGGTATCGTTTTTCAGTTGAACGGCCGGGGGTTCGGCCGCCGCCGCCGATGGCGCGGCGAATCCCAGTGCAGCCAGCGACACCATGAGGAGTGCCATGCCTCTCGCGAATGTGTCCGCGAAAGCTTGCACCTGTCGCGCCAAGTGTTCACGCACGTTCGCACGCTCCGTTTGCCAAACCCTTTGCTGCCATAGGCTTTGCGAGTATGCCGTAGAAAAGCCAC
>JAYVMO010000118.1:0-15651 GCA_043758915.1 Acidobacteriota bacterium
GGCGCGAGCCGCTGCGACCCATATTCCACGGTTTCTGAGGTGGAAAAGTTCAGGTTCGGTTTGCAGGGTTCTCAAAATGTCGCGAGATAGGGACTTTCCTAGATCCTGCTTTCTTGGATTCGCTGACCCTATATCTAGCTTTGTGGCTTCGCTGACGGGAACCTGGCATTCATAAGCGTAGCGGTTTTCGTCGTGCGGATCGTCAAGTCGCTTGATGTCTTTGGGAGGTATTCGTAATTCGATGATTCCAGATTGGGTGGAACGAGGAATGCGAGTAGCTGAAGACATTTTTTCCCTTTTGCCTAGGCGCCACAATGTGACAGACAGGCTGTTTTAATTTCCGAAGCGACCCGAAGGTACGCTCAGATTTAATGAGTACACCACAGGTTGTCCCCGTTGTCAAGGAGTTCGGCGGACATTGAACAAGGGGCTATAAATTAAGCAAGGTAAACATCCTCAATCGTGCCGATACACAGAATAGGGTAGGCGTGCGGGCTGAGGCATTGTACTGCGTGTGAGACGCTGCGCGAGAGCGGAGTGGCGCTTAGCGGGGTAGATCTTCAACATGACAAGCGGGAGCGGTCGAGGGTGAAGCCGTTTAGGGGGCCGAGGACGGTTACGGCGATTTGCTCGGGGCGGAAGAAGTCGTGGGCGAGGGACTGGACATCGTCGTGAGTGACGGTTTCGATGGAGGCGAGGATTTCGTCGAGGGAGTAGAAGCGGCCGAAATAGAGTTCCTGGCGGGCGAGATTGGACATGCGGGAGCTGGTGGATTCGAGGGAGAGCATGAGGGAACCCTTGAGATGGTTCTTGGCGCGGAGGAGCTCTTCGTCGGTGACGGGGGACTCTTTCAAGGAGCGAAATTCGGCGATGGTGAGGTCGATGACCTGGCCAACGGTTTCCTTGGCGGTGCCGGCGTAGACGGTGAACATGCCGGCGTCGGAATAAGGAGTGATCTCGCTGAAGACGGCGTAGGCAAGGCCCTGCTTTTCGCGAATATTCTGAAAGAGGCGCGAGGACATGCCGCCGCCGAGGAGATTGTTGAGGACGGCGGCGGCGAAGCGGTGTTTGTGGGCGATAGGGAGCGCGGGAACACCGATGCAGAGGTGGACTTGCTCGAGGTCGCGCTTGGTTTCGAGATGGATGGGCGCATTTGTGGAAGGCGCGGCGTGCTCTTCGAGTGCGCCCGCGGGGCGGAGGGCGCTGAATTCGCGTTGCACGAGATCCATCACACGCTCATGGGAGACGTTGCCGGCGGCGGTGATGACCAAGTGGTCCGGGGCGAACCAATCCTGAAAGCGGGCGCGCAGGACATCGCGATCGAAATTGCGGACGGTCTCCGGCGTGCCGAGAATGGGCCTGCCGAGCGAATGCCCGGGCCAGAAGCCGTGGGTGAAAAGTTCGTGGAGGAGATATTCGGGGTTGTCCAGGTCCATCTTGATCTCTTCGAGGACGACCTGGCGTTCTTTCTTGACGTCTTCGGAGTCGAATTTCGGGCGAAGGACGAGATCGGAGATGACGTCGAAAGCGATGGGGAGATGCTCGTCGAGGACCTTGGCGTTGAAGCAGATTTGTTCCTTGGAAGTGAAGGCATCGAGCATGCCGCCGACGGAATCCATTTCGCGGGCGATGGCTTCGGCGGAACGGCGCTCGGTGCCCTTGAAGACCATGTGCTCCATGAAGTGGGCGAGGCCGTTTTCCTGGGGGATTTCGCGGCGGGAGCCATTGCGAATCCAAACGCCGACGGAGACGGAGCGGACGTGGGACATGGTTTCGGTGATGACCACGAGACCATTGGGCAAAACGTGCTTTTGGATGTCGCGCGTTTCGGTGGGCATGGAATTATTGTGACACAAGCGGGGGGAAGAAAGGGAAAAGCATCGCAGGAGATTTGATTGCGGCGTTGACGCGGTTTTCAAACGTTCAGGCAATTGCGCCACGAACCGCACAAAACCGCACAGGTTAAAACCTGTGCTACTGGGAATTGCGGCGCGCGGGCCGATGTCAGAGGAGCTTTTCCGCGGGATTGAGCTTGCCGTATTCGCTGGTGTAGTGGAGGGGGACGTCGCAGTAGGCGCCCTTTTCGCGCTGGTAGATTTCGCAGGAGTCGAAGGGCTTGGAATAGACATGGATGCTGACGGCGCGCTGGTTGAATGCAGGGAGATTGAGGACCTGGTGGACGGGCTCGAGGGGATTGACGAAGGCGGGATGGGCGGCATCCATTTCGTAAACGCCGGTGGGACGGATGTGACAAGTGCCGTGGGAAGCGTCGCGTTCGTCGACGAGGAAATTCTGGACTTGCAGGCGGCCGATGGGAGTGGACATCCAGCAGTTTTGATCGCGGTGATTGTGGATGCGGCTGGCCTGGCCGATTTCCCAGCAGATGGTCAGGCATTCGAAGACATCGTTTTTGAAAATGAGATTGCGGGTGTAGTTGCCTTTGGAGAAGAAGAGATATTTGTCGATGGTTTCCGGGCGAACGGAATGGCGGAGGATGTAGTCCTGCACGTTTTCAAAGGTGAATTCGCGTTCGGGGATGGCGGCGATATTTTTTACCCAGTCGGTGATGATGAGCTGTTCGGCAGTGACTTGCTTTTGCACGGCGCGCCTCCGGAGGATGAACCTGAGTTAAAATTGGCCGCTTTGCGGCCGGATCGCTGGTGATTGCCGGAGAATTATAGCGCCATTTGGGGCGATTGGCACGACGGAGGCGGCACGGGCTGCGTGCTAAGATGGGCGAGAGAGCAAAAGGCGACGGCGCGGCTGTGGCCGAGAAATTCAATTCCATGGCGACGGAACTCCTAGGCAAATCGAAAGAAGAACTGCGTGAGTTTTGCGCGGGGCTGGGCGAGCCGGCGTATCGCGGGGGACAGATTTATCACGCGCTGTATGGGGAGCGGAAATTTGACCTGGCGCAGGTGACGAATTTGCCGGCGGTGTTGCGGGAGAGGCTGGCGAAGGAAGCACGGATTACATTGCCGGAGGTGAAGCAGAGGTTTGCTTCGGCGGATGGGTCGGTGCGGTATTTGTTTGCGTTGGGGAGCGGAGAAAAAGAGATTAACGCAGAGGGCACGGAGGACACGGAGAAGAATCGCGGAGAGCAGAAAGACCAAAGCGAGGAGAAGGATCCCCCGCTCAGGCCTGCGTTCGTTGAAGCGGTGTTTATACCGAGCGAGGGGCGGCAGACGATCTGCGTTTCGACGCAGGCGGGGTGCGCGGTGGATTGCCAGTTTTGTTTGACGGCGCAACTGGGGCTGATTCGAAATTTGACGCCGGGAGAGATGCTGGCGCAGGTGTTGCTGCCGCTGGAAGAACACCAGGCACAGCTTGCGCCGCAAACGAACATCGTGTTGATGGGACAGGGCGAGCCGCTGCTGAATTTTGAGGCGGTGATGAGGGCGCTGCGGATACTTCTCGATCCGGAGGGGATGGGGATTTCGCCGAAGCACGTGACGCTATCGACGAGCGGGATTGTGCCGGGGATTGCGCGGCTGGCGGAGGAGAAGGTGCGGCCGAAGCTGGCGATCTCGCTGAACGCTTCGAATGACGAGCAACGCAATGCGCTGATGCCGATTAATAAGAAATATCCGCTGAGCATGCTGCTGGAGGCTTGTAAGAAATATCCACTGCGGACTTGGGAACACTTGACGTTCGAATACGTGATGCTGGGTGGGGTGAATGATGCGGCGGAGGATGCACGGCGGGTGGTGAAGCTGCTGTCGCCGTTGAAAAACGTGAAGGTGAATCTGATTCCGTGGAATCCGGGGGGCCTACCCTATCGGGAATCGACGCCGGAGCGGATTGAGGAGTTTCGACGGATTCTGGTAGAGCGGGACGTGCCGACATTTGTACGGTATTCGCGGGGGCGAGATGTGATGGCGGCGTGTGGGCAGTTGGCGTTGAAAAACGCCGAGACGTCGCCCCCCTCTGTTCTGCGTTGAGCCCAGAAGATCGTTGCATACTACTTGTATTTCGGAAATGGGATTAGAATGAGCATATGCAGCACTGGCGCCAACGCATCACTGTAAACCCAGCGGTTTGTCACGGGCGTGCCTGCGTTCGGGGCACGCGCATTCCGGTCTCCGTGGTCCTCGACAACATCGCCGCGGGTGTGGCGCGGGATGAGATTCTGCAGAGCTACCCTGCTCTTAGTGGCGCTGATATTGATGCCTGTCTAGGCTATGCGGCTGAGCTAACCCGGGAAGGAGCAGTAGACCTGCCTCTGGAAGTTCGCTCTTGAAATTCAAGGTGGACGAGAACCTGCCGGTTGAGTGCACGCAAGTCCTATGCCGGGCGGGCTTCGACGCGGTCACCGCCGCAGAACAAAAACTGTCCGGCGCCGACGATACGGTGCTCGCTAAACACTGCTCCCAGGAAAACCGGATTCTTGTCACGTTGGATTTGGATTTTGCTAATATCCAAGCATACCCGCCCAAACTGCATTCCGGAATCGTGGTTCTGCGGCCGAATTCCCAAGAAAAGCCCAGGCTTCTTGCACTCTTAAGCCGTCTGCTTGCGGTGCTGCGCGAACGCTCCCCCGAGCAACAACTCTGGATAGTGGAAGAAAACCGGATTCGATATCGAGAAGATTAAAGTACGTAAAGATACGATTCTTACCAAAGCCGTAAATCATCTATTTTGGAATCTAAAAAGAACTTATCGCTCATTCATTTCGTCGCGTGCAAAGGCGAGTCCGGCGTCGATGTGGCTGAGGCCACTCATCAGGGAATGGAAATCCTGCAAACTTCCTCCACGCGAGGCGTAGAACTCGAGCCATTCACGAAAGGCGGTGGCGAGAGTCTTATGCTCAAACTTGGCAACGAGGCGAGCCTTTTCAATCAGCCGGGCATCAGCTGTGAGGGTAATTTTCCTCATACAAATACCTTGTATAAGATTTTTTCGTGATTTGCCAGCAATTCGGACTCACCTGCCGGTGCGGATTCCGATGATGGACATGAGACGGCCGGAACGGGCACCTTGCTTGCGATAGCTGAAGAAGAGATCGGGGCGGCAGGCGGTGCAGAGGTCGCTTACGAAGATGTTTTGCGCGCGGAGGCCTGCGTCGAGTAGCTGGGCGCGGTTGGCTTTGCGCAGGTCGAGGAGGACGTTCTTGGGCGGAGGTTGGTGGCCGGGGGGCATCCTGTTGAGCCACTGGATAGGGTTGGGTTCGTCGCCGGTGCGGAATTCGTCGAACCAGTCCGGAGCATCGGCAAATTGGGAATGGAACTTAACGGCGACCTCTGTGCCGACTTCGTAGCAGCAGCCACCGATGGCGGGGCCCAGGGCGGCGAGAAGATCCGCGGGCTTGACGCCGAAATGCATTTGCATTTGGCCGACGGCTTTGACGGCGATGCGGGCGAGAGTGCCGCGCCAGCCGGCGTGGACTGCCGCGATGGCTCGCTTTTGGGGGTCAACGAGCAAGATGGGTACGCAGTCGGCGGTTTGCACGGCGAGGAGAAAGCCGGGGCGATTCGAGAGGGAAGCGTCGCCGCAGCAGGGTTCGGCGGGGGCGGCTTCGAGGAGATGGATGACGTCGGAATGAAATTGTTTCAGCGGAACGAGGGCGAGATCGCCCGCGCCGAGGGCGGATTGGAAACGGCGGCGGTTTTCGAGGACATTTTCACGGATGTCCCAATCGGTGAAGCCGAGATTGAGGACGCGCTGGCCATGTAATTCCGAGATTCCGCCAGGCAGGGTGCTGAAGCCGTGGACGAGCCAGGGGAGTTTGGAGAGAGTGGAGACCTGGAGAATGCGGAGGCCGCCAGAGGAGTGGGTGGACCAGTTCGCGGTGGGGGCCCGGAGGGGGGTGGAGTTGCGGCGGAGTGTTCGGCAGGTGCGTATTGTTTTCGTGGGAGGCATGAAGAGAACAGTATAATCGCAGTTGTTTGGTGGGGTGAAATTGGACGAAACGGAAGTTTGAGGAAGCGATAAGGCAAACAGAGCCGGAGTAAGGTCTGGTGGCGGGGAAGAAGATGGCGAAGGCGGGTCTAAAGATCCGCCACTACCGGCGGAGGGCTGCATGATTGTGGGGATGGGGGTGGATATTGCAGAGGTGGAGCGGATTCGTGGGGCGATTGAGCGGCATGGAGAGGTGTTTTTGCGGCGGATTTATACGGCAAGGGAAAGAAAATATTGCGAAGGGTTCAGGAACAAGTTTGAAAGGTATGCGGGACGGTTTGCGGCGAAGGAAGCGGGGATGAAAGCGCTGGGGACGGGATGGAGGCGCGGGGTGCGGTGGGTGGATTTTGAGGTGGTGCGGGAGACGGGCGGGCGACCGACGCTGGCGCTAGCGGGAGAAGCGGCCAAGATTGCGGAGCAGCTCGGAGTGAAGAGTGTCGCGCTGAGTATTACGCACACGGCGGAGCAGGCGCTGGCACAGGTAATTTTCGAGAGTTGAAAGCCGGAAGGAAGAGTCTTTATACAAAGACCACAGGGGATCCGCGAAAAACATGCAAGGAACTCTCACTCCCACGTCCGCGCTCGGACCGCAGGCGGACGACGAACGACATCGCATCCGGCGACGCTTCGAGCAGGGCGCCGGTGCGCGCGAAACGCTGCGCGCCCTCTGCGAGCTGGCCGACCGCAACATCCAGCGGATACTCGGAGATGCGCTCCGCGCACACGGTTCGTCGCTTGCGGGACTTGGCTTGCTGGCGCTCGGCGGGTACGGACGGCGCATGCTGTTTCCCTACTCGGACCTCGATATTCTTTTTTTGTTCGGAAATGAAAAGGCGGAGCAAGAGTTCCGGCCATTGATTGCGGAGTTTTCGCGAACATTGTGGGATGCAGGTTTCCGGGTCAGCTCGGCGGGACGCACGCTCGAGGAATGCAAGCGGATCGAAGAGGACAATGCGGAATTTCATCTGGCGTTGCTCGACCGGAGGTTTCTGGCGGGGGACAGCGCGCTCTTCGAGAAGCTGGATACCAAGCTCCTCCCCGGTGTGGAGAAACAGGCGCGGCCATTTCTTTTCGCGGAGCTGCACAAACTGACGAAAGAGCGCCATGCGCGCTACGGGAACACGGTTTTTCATCTCGAACCGAACGTGAAGGAAGCGCCGGGAGGGCTGCGCGACTACCAAGCGGCGGCGTGGTTAAGACAGCTTGCCGGCGAAGGAAAAGAAGGAAGCAACAGCACGCCGGCGGCGGAAGAGCCGGCAGAGAGTGCGGTCGATTTCCTGAGCGCGATCCGATGTTTTCTGCACTACCGCAACAATCGAAACGACAATGTGCTGACGTATGAGCTGCAGGCAGGGGCGGCCAAGGAATTGCTGGGCAAGCCCGGAGGCCAAGCGCAGGGAGCGCCGTTGTCCGCCGCGGAATGGATGCGGCTATATTTCCGGCAAGCACGCACGCTGAACCGGCAAGTGCTGCGGTACCTGGAGCAAAAGGCTCCGGCACCGGTATCGCTGCGCGAGCGGCTGTTCAGCACGGCGCGATTGCCAAAAACGGAGAGCGGCGCGCACAAACCATTCGCGGTGCGGAATGGGCTGCTCGAAGTACTGGATCAGCCTGCGCTTTCGGACCGCGCGGTGCTGTTTTCCGCGTTCGTGGAGGCGGCGCAAACGGGAATTCCGCTGAGCGGGGAAGCTGAGGAGTGTATCCACGATGTCCTGGCGCATCCGGAATTGCCCGCGACCAAACGGCAAGCGAGCTGGGCCACGCTGCGCGAAATTCTGGGCGCGGACTACCCCGGCGTGGCGCTGCGGCCCATGCAACGGCTGGGACTGCTGACGGAAATTCTGCCGGAGTTCGGGGCGATCGATTCGCTGGTGGTGCGTGATTATTGTCACCGGTACACGGTGGATGAACACACGCTTCGGACCATCGAACATTTGCAAGAACTGGCGGACCCGCCGGACGCGCGAGGGACACCTTTTGCGCCGCTGTGGAAGAGCGTCGAGCGGCGCGACCTCTTGGTGCTGGCGCTCCTGCTGCACGACGTGGGCAAGGGCATGGCAGCGGAGAATCACGTGGCCGGGAGCCTGGAAGCGCTGGAGAGCGCGGTTGCGCGGCTGCAACTTTCGCCGGAAGAAAAATCGGAGGTGCACTTCCTGATCGAGCACCATCTGGATATGTCCGCGACGGTGCAGCGGCGCGAGGTTTCTGAACCGGCGACGGTCGCGGCATTTGCGGAGAAGGTGGGCACGCTGGAGCGATTGCAAAGGCTGGGCCTGCTGACTTATGCGGACATTCATGCGGTGAATCCGGAAGCTTTGACGCCGTGGAAGGCGGAGATGCTGGGGCAGCTCTTGGTGGCGACAGCGAATCAGTTCAGTAAATCGCCGGATCGCTGACGTGGTGAACCTCGGCTAGGCCTGCGCGCGTTGGGTTTGATTGGCATTCGCGGAAAGAAACTCGAGAATCGCGTGGTGTGTTGCGGCGGGCTGGTCGGTGGCGAAGATATGGCTGGCGTGCGGAAGCAGCACGAGCTTGGCGCCGGGGATGCGCGCGGCGATTAATTTGCCGTTTCCCGGCGCCACCAAGCGGTCGGACTCCCCATGGATGACGAGTGTGGGCGCGGTGATTTGCGAGAGCCGGCTGTACGCTTCCCACCCGAAGATGGCCTGCAACTGTGCCAGGTAGCCCTGCGGAGTTGGATACCATTCCATGCGGATTTTCATGTCTTCGTCGATGAGATGGCGGGGAGTGGCTGGATCGTAGATGAAGGGGATGATGGCTTCCGTGGCTTCCTCCGGGCTAAGGCCGCGGCGCAGCAGCGCTTGCAAGGCCTCCGGCTCCGACTGCACGGCATGGGGTCCGCCGGAAGCGGTACATCCAAGAATCAAGGAGCGGACGCGCTGGGGATATTGCAGCGCAAACTCCTGGGCCATCATGCCGCCCATGGAAACACCTACGATATGCGCGCTGTCGGCGCCGGCGTCGTCGAGCACAGCGATCGCATCGGAGGCCATGATGGCCATGGAATAAGGACCGGAAGGCACATCGCTGCGGCCAACGCCGCGATTGTCAAAAGCGATGGTGCGATATTGCGCGGCCAGAATGGGCCGGCTGCGATGCCACATGTACGAGGGATAGCTGAGCCCCATGATGAGCAAGATGGGATCGCCCGAGCCTTGCTCGTCCCAATAAATCTTGACCCCCTGATTTTCCACGAAAGCCATGACGACTCCTCCGAACTAGATAGCCATCGACGCGCTCGCGCCTCTGTAACGGGACATCACAATAGTCACTAACAGATGAAAGCGCCTAACGCGGCGGGATTGTATATAATCGCGGCCACGATGCCAAGCTAGGAAGCAGTCGAACTAGAGCGGATAGGCGGCCGGGATGAACTTTGAGTTCAGCGAGAAGACGAAAGACTTGCAGCGACGGCTACAGACTTTTATGGATGAGTACGTTTATCCGAATGAACGGCGGTTCGAAGAGGAGATCGAGCGCGAGCGCTGGAAGCCGACACGCATTATCGAAGAGCTGAAGCCGAAGGCGCGGGCTGCGGGATTGTGGAACCTTTTCTTGCCCAATGACGAAAACGGCGCGGGGCTGACCAATCTCGAGTATGCGCCGCTATGCGAAATCATGGGCCGCAGCCACATGGCCGCGGAAGTGTTCAACTGCTCCGCGCCGGACACCGGCAACATGGAAGTGCTGGCGCGTTATGGCACCGAGGAACAAAAGGAAAAATGGCTGAAGCCCCTGTTGGCGGGCGAAATTCGCTCTTGCTTCGCGATGACCGAGCCAGCGGTGGCTTCCTCGGACGCGACCAATATCAGCGCGAGCATCGTCCGGGATGGCGAGGAGTACGTCATCAACGGAAGGAAATGGTGGTCCTCCGGAGCGTGCGATCCGCGCTGCAAAATCGCTATCTTCATGGGCAAGACGGACCCGGGGGCGCCGACGCATAAACAGCAATCGATGGTGCTGGTGCCGATGGACGCACCGGGAGTAACAATCGTGAGGCAACTCACGGTGTTCGGATACGATCATGCTCCGCACGGCCATGCGGAAATCAATTTTGACAATGTGCGCGTGCCGGCGTCGAACATGTTGCTCGGTGAAGGACGGGGATTTGAGATTGCGCAAGGGCGGCTGGGACCGGGGCGCATTCATCATTGCATGCGGTGTATCGGCGTAGCGGAGCGCGCGCTGGAAACGATGTGCAAGCGGGTGCAAGCGCGGGTGGCGTTTGGGAAACCGCTGGCGGAGCAAGGGACGATTCGCGCGGACATCGCGGCGTCGCGCATGGAAATTGAACAAGCCCGGCTGCTGACGCTGAAGGCCGCGTACATGATGGACACGGTGGGAAATAAAGCGGCGCGCGGCGAGATTGCGATGATCAAGGTGGTGGCTCCGAACGTCGCGCTGCGCGTATTGGACCGCGCCATGCAAGCGCACGGAGGCGCGGGGGTATCGCAGGATACGTTTCTTGCGGGCGCCTGGGCCAACGTGCGGACACTGCGGCTGGCCGACGGGCCGGATGAAGTTCATACGGAATCCATCGCGAAATTCGAGCTTGGGAAGCACGGGAAAGCTGCGAAGTAGTGCGCGTGGCGGTAGCCCGAGTTTCGAATCGAAGGAGGGCACATGGCAGGAGCACCAACGAATGTACTGAATATTCCGAGACCTCCCACGTTTGCAACGGTGGGAGAAGAGCGCCTGCACCGCAAGCAGCGCCTGGCCGCGGCCTTCCGGCTATTTTCACGTTATGGGTTCGACGAGGGCGTGGCCGGCCACATCACGGCGCGCGATCCGGAGCGGCTCGATCATTTCTGGGTGAATCCGTTCGGCGTGCACTTCGGGCAGATTCGCGTGAGCGATCTTATTTTGGTGAACGACCGGGGCGAAGTCGTCGAAGGAAAATACCCGGTGAACGGCGCGGCGTTTGCCATTCATTCGCAGGTACACGCGGCGAGGCCGGATGTGGTGGCGGCGGCGCATTCTCACTCCCTGCACGGAAAAGCATGGTCGTCGCTGGGGCGGCCACTCGATCCGATTACGCAAGATTCCTGCGCGTTTTACGAGGACCACAGCTTGTTTGCGGATTTCACGGGCGTGGTCTATCAAACTTCGGAGGGTGCGCGCATCGCGCAAACCCTCGCTCAGTACAAAGCGGTGATCCTGCGGAATCACGGCCTGCTCACCGTGGGACATAGTGTGGATGAGGCGGTGTGGTGGTTCATCACCATGGACCGGAGTTGCCATGCGCAGCTTCTTGCGGAGGCCGCTGGAGACCCCGTGAAAATCGATCATGCCAATGCCACGGGGACTCGCGAACAAATCGGATCGCACCTCGCGGGATGGTTCCAGGCGCAGCCCCTTTTTTCACGCGTGCTTCGCGAGGAGCCGGACCTGCTCGAATGATTCTCGTGGAAAGGAGCCAGTACTCCACTCATGCCGCCACTTGTGATTGAGTCTTTACAATCCCTGCACGAATTCGTGGGCCGTGAATTTCCCGCGACCGATTGGTTCACGGTCACGCAGGAACGTATTCAGCAGTTCGCGGAAGCCACGGAAGACCGCCAGTGGATTCACTTGGATGGTGAACGTGCGCGCGAGGAGTCGCCCTACGGGGCGACGATTGCGCATGGATTCTTGACACTCTCGTTGATCAGTTTTTTCATCAAACAAGTGATTCAGGTCCGGACGGGAGTACGCCTGGCCGTGAACTACGGATTGAACCGGGTGCGCTTCCCTTCCCCTGTAAAGGCCAATGCCAGGATTCGCGCTCGCTTCACGCTGCTGACATTGAAAGACACTCCGGATGCGCTCGACGCCGTCTTCGCCGTGTCGATCGAGAGCGAGGGCACGGACAAACCGTGCTGCGCAGCCGAGTGGATTGTGCGCTACTACCGCTAATCTCTCCCAGCCGCTGCCTCTGATTCTTCGCAATAAGAGAGCGTAAATCTCGAACGCTCTAGATTGAGCGTGCTTCGGCGCCGCGCAGAGCAGCTCGCAGCAAGTTCTTGATGAGCACGGGCATGGATGCAAACCGTTCGTCCTTGGTCAGGCCCTGATGATAGCGGTAGTAAATTTGCTGGACGATCACCGCGATCTTGAAACGGGCGAACGTCAGATAAAAGGCCATGTGGGTGACGTCGCGGCCGGTCGTCCGCGCGTAGCGTTCGACCAATTGAGCACGCGTGAGGCTTCCTGGAAAATTCGTCGGACCCCAGCGGATTTTTTGCAGCTCCTCAGGATCCTGCGCGTCAACCCAGTAGGCCAGCGCCGTGCCCAGATCGCTGAGGGGATCGCCGATGGTACACATCTCCCAATCCAGGACGCCGGTAATTCGAGTGAGATCGCTCGGATCGAGGACGACGTTATCGTATTTATAGTCGTTGTGGATGAGCGTGGCTTCGCTTGTCGCAGGCATATTTTCTTTCATCCAGGCGGAAATCTGTTCTACTTCCGGAAGGTCGTGGGTCTTCGAGCCCGCGTAACGCTCGATCCAGCCGCGTACCTGGCGCTCAAGGTAGCCCTGCGGCTTGCCCAGATCGGCGAGGCCCACCGTTGCGTAATCCAGACTGTGGAGGCGGGCGAGGTTATCGATGAACGATTCGCTCAAGCGTCTTGCGAGCTCCGGAGAAAAATCCAGTCCTGCGGGAAGTTCTCTGCGAAGGATGATTCCCCGCACGGGTTCCATGACATAGAAAGGCGCGCCTAATACGGAATCGTCGTCACAATAAAAGAGCACCTTCGGCGCGGGAGGGTAGGCGGCATGCAATTTCGATAGGACGCGGAATTCGCGCGCCATGTCGTGCGCGGATTTGACCTTACTGCCAAACGGCGGGCGGCGAAGGACCAATTCCCGGTTGCCGAGATGCAGGGAGTAGGTCAGGTTGGAATGGCCGCTGGGAAACTGCCGAACGGTGAGGGTTCCAGCTTCTTCCGGGAACTGTATGCGCAAAAAGGGTTCGAGTTTTGCCAAATCCAGCTCTTCGCCCGCTCGCACGGGAGCTGGGTGGTCTTGAAAGTCAGTCATTGCCCGCTCCTGCCGGCCCATCGAGCAAACTGTTGCATTGGCATCCTGAATTTCCAGCAACGGCGATGCTCGACTGAATCGTTCCTGCCTCTCACCGGTACGTTTGCAGCGACGGATCGTCGAGATGCGGAAACGAATTGAACGTGCTCAGGGTGAACCGGCCGTTGGAAAAAAAGAATTCGCTGTAGGAACAGTTTTGCGCCATCCAAGAAACTCGCAAAGTATTTTGCGGGGACAGGTCCAGCGCCCGTTGAACGGCGATACTGACTGGCCCGCCCGATGTAAAAATCGCCAAACGTTCTCCGGGATGGCCTGCGGAAAGAAACGCCGATAAGCCGCGATGGGCCCGGGCGCAAAACGCGTCCCAGGATTCCACGCTATCGAGAAGGACTTCGCCATTCACCCACATGCCAATCACGACTTCGAACATTTTCTGAAACGTCCGGAAGCGTTCCGGGGATTCCTTGGAATCTTCAAACGCCCGGTGCAGACCGCGGATTTTGGGATCGCGTTCGAGCAAGCTGGGAAGTGCATGTTGCAACACGGCATCTCCGGAGTATTCGTCGAATTCAGGCAGAACCGAGGGTGCGGGGAAATCGAGGCCTGCTTTGCGATAGGCATCACCGACGATCCTGGCCGTATCCTTCTGGCGTACGCAGGGCCCTGAACAGGCGCGATCGAACTGCGTGTCGCGACGCACCCAATACTCACCGAGGAGGCGCGCTTGCGTTTCGCCGAGTTCGGAGAGCTTGTCGTAGTTCTGTTGAAGAAAGGAAGCTTGCGCGTGACGTACCAGAACGAGGCGGCCCATTCCTCACCTGATGATTCCCTGGAAAGTGAACAGCACAAGATACCGTACCGCAGGGCGTGCGCGTTAGCCGCATGCGTCAACCGACTCGACAGCACACCCGAAAAGTCCGCTTCTAAATTGGCGGGAACCTAAACCGCTGCACCCTGCTCCTTCTTGAAATCAGCAAAGCTCTTACCTCGCTCGGCCAGTTGTTTCAGCAAGGGAGCGGGTTCCCAAGTTTCGCCATGTTCTTTGTGAAACTCGCAGACGCGATCATAGACCTTTTTCAGGCCAACCGTGTCTGCGTACCACATCGGTCCGCCTCGATAAGCGGGAAATCCGTAGCCGTGGAGATAAATGATGTCGATGTCCACCGCGCGCAGGGCGTAGCCTTCCTCGAGGATGCGCGCGCCTTCGTTGACGAGCGCGTAGAGGCAACGATCCACGATCTCTTCGGACGAAATCTGGCGTTGCGGGACGCCGGCTTCCGCAGCCCACTTGCGAACCAGCCCGGCAATCTCGGGATCCGCAATCGCGCGGCGCTGCTCGTCGTATTTGTACCAACCCGCGCCGGTTTTCTGGCCAAAACGCTCCAACTCACAAATTTTATCTTCGGCGAACGGCTGGCGCACGCCGGGCTTTTCCAGATGGCGGTATTCCTTGCGAATGCGCCAGCCCACATCGAGGCCCGCAAGATCGCCGGTGGCCAGCGGACCCATGGCCATGCCGTACTCGAAGAGCGCTTTGTCCACTGCTTCGATGCCGGCGCCTTCTTCCACCAGGAACTGCGCTTCGCGGCGATACGGCCCAAACATGCGGTTGCCGACAAAGCCGCGGCAATTGCCCACCAGCACGCCGACTTTGCCGAGTTTTTTCGCCAGCTGCATGCAGGTGGCAATGATCTCTTTCGAGGTGGCCTTGCCGCGCACGATTTCCAGCAGGCGCATGACGTTGGCAGGGCTGAAAAAATGCGTTCCGATCACGGATTGCGGCCGCGAAGTAGCTGAAGCAATCTCATCGATATTCAGCGTGGAAGTATTGCTGGCGAGAATCGCGCCAGGCTTGCAAATGCGGTTTAGATCTCCGAAGACTTCCTTTTTGAGAGCCATGCCCTCAAACACCGCTTCGATCACCAGGTCGACACCGGAAAAATCGCCATAGCGGAGTGTTGGCTGGATGAGTTTCAGGCGCTCTTCGGCGAATTGTGGGGTGAAGCGGCCACGCTTGACGGAAGCGGCGTAATTTTTCTCGATATTGGCAATCCCGCGATCGAGCGCGCCCTGTTCGGTCTCTTTCAATAAGACAGGAATGCCGGCGTTGGCGAGGACCATGGCGATGCCACCGCCCATGGTTCCGGCGCCAACGACGGCGGCGCTTTTCACGGGGATGAGCGGTGTCTCTCTCGGAATGTCAGGGATCTTGGCGACTTCCCGCTCGCCAAAGAAGACGTGAATGAGCGATTTCGATTGATCGGAGAAGAGGCACTCGGCGAAAAGCTTCTGCTCCGCCGCGCAGCCCTCTTCGAACGGCAGTTTTGTCGCGGCTTCGATGGCATCGATAGCCGCGAGCGGCGCCATCATGCCACGCTGTTTCTTGCGGACGGTTTCGCGCGCTGCCGCGAAGATCGGCGCGTTCTGCTCGGAAGTTCCAAGCTTCCCGTTCCGTTCGCGTGTCTTGGGCGCGGGTTTGGCAGCGATCTCTCGCGCAAAGGCAACCGCGCCCGCCAGCAGGTCACCCTCGATCAGCCGGTCGATGATGCCGGCCTTCAGCGCTTCCTCTGCCTTAACGGGTTTTCCGTCAGTACACATCTCGACGGCTTTGGCCACGCCCGCAAGCCGCGGCAACCGCTGCGTTCCCGCCGCGCCGGGGATGATGCCCAGATTCACTTCCGGTTGGCCAACCTTCGCGCCGGGCACGGCCA
>JAYVMO010000119.1:0-4012 GCA_043758915.1 Acidobacteriota bacterium
AGTTCACTCTTCCGTTCCTCTATAACAACTCTGCTCGTCCTCACGCTGAATTCTCCGCGCTCCTCCGCGTCCTCTGCGTCTCTGCGTCACTGCGTTATCTTTTCTCTTTCTTCCCTCTTGCTCGCCCCTCAACTTTCAATCGGAGATTCCGGCCCGGCCTTCAACTGCCGGCTGTCAACGCTCTCTCTTCCGTGTAGAATAACTTCTCAACGTGGCCACGCAATCCCGCATGTTCGAAGGCGCGCCTCCCGGTGAGCTGGTGGAAACAGCCCCGCCCCGCGTCACCCTTCGCAACGCCTTCGCGCATCCCTTCGACTCCGCCATCGCCGCCGCGCGCACCTGCTACTCTCCCCGCCTCATCCAGCCCGAAGAAATCACCGACAAGCAACGCCTCAACATCGGCGCCGCCACCTTCTACAGCGGCCATCACACCGTCTATCAACACGCGCATTTCGAATTCGGCCTGGAAAACATCAGCCGCCAATTCGTCTGGTCCTTCCTCCACGCCCACCCGTTCTACAACTCCGAGCAGCAGAGCCAGCGTTACGTGCGCCTCGACCGCCCCCAAGCCTATGTTCCGCCCGTCGATCTCTACTTCAACCAGCAATGCCGCGAAATCTACGAGCTCGCCATCGCGCGTGCCTGGAACTACTATCGCGAGCTTTCCTCGCTGCTCGTTTCCGATGCCCGCGCCATCCTCGGCGACATCTGGCACATCAGTTCCATGTCCAATCCCAAACGCGTCCAGAAAATCGAGCGCGCCGCCGAAAAACGCGCCATCGAAATCGCCCGTTACGTCCTGCCCGTCGCCGCCTTCACCACCATGGTTCACACCGTTTCCGGCATCGTCCTGCATCGCCTCTGGCGCATGAGCGCCGCCTCGGACACCCCCAGCGAAGCCCGCGCCGTGATCGGCGCCATGGTCGCGCTCGTAAAAGAAATCGACGCGCAATTCTTCGACCGCTTCGGCACCGAACCGCTCGAGGAATTGCCGGAGTGGAAAGCCACCGCTCCCGCCGCGGCGGGGGAAACCTTCGCCCATGAATTCGACGCCAAGCTCGGCGGCAAAACTTCCAAGCTGCTTGACTATTCCCCCAACGCGCCGCGCGTCATCGCCGATTCCTATCGTGCCGTCGTCGGCCTCACCGAAGCGCAATGCAGCAACACCGAAGCCCTCGACCGGCTGCTCAATCCCGCCCGCAATCTCTACCGCCTCGAAACCCTCAACGTCGGCGTCCACGCCCCCATGATGCGCGCCTTGCAGCACGCCAATTACACCTTCGCCAAAAAAATCAGCCACACCGCCGACAGCCAGGACCAGCGCCATCGCATGGTCGCCGGCTCGCGTCCTTTGCTCACTCTCGCCGACATCCGCGAACCCGACTACATCACGCCCCTGCTCCTCGCCAACAACCCGCGCGCCAAAGAAGTCTACGAACGCGCCATGCGCGACGCCTGGTCCGCCAAGAATCAGCTCCTCGACCGCGGCGTTTCCCCCGAAATCGCGCTCTATCTCCTCCCCAACGCCAAAGCCATTCGCCTCGTCGAATCCGGCTCGCTCCTCCACCTCCTCCACAAATGGACCATGCGCACCTGCTTCAACGCCCAGGAAGAAATCTACGCCGCCTCCATGGACGAAGTCGCCCAACTCCGCGAACTCCAGCCCGAACTCTCCCCCTACATCGGCCCGCCCTGCCACCTCCGCGCCGGCGTCACCACCCCCATCTGCACCGAAGGCTCGCACTTCTGCGGCATCAAAGTCTGGCTCGACTTCCCCAACATCTCCCGCCGCATTTGATTCACCCGTCTTTCCCCCTGCTTCCTCTTAATTTACTTACCCATTCCGCAATCTCTGGTAGGGGAGGGGCTTGCCCCTCCCACACGAGTTACATGGCAATCACATTCCCTTTTCGGGCATGCACGCTGAGCCGAGCTATTATTTTCTGAAATTGCTGGGAATCGAATTGGACTTAGTAATAGTTTAGTAATAGTAGGGAACGTTTGGCACTTGCTGAGACGCATCGAACTCAAAGCAATAATCCCCCTTCGGGTGCGTCCAATGGTCCTCTGAATTACTGGCCTGGACTTCGCGGTTATCGGTCGCGAAGGTCGCGCACAATTCGTAATTGCTATCTGCTTTTCGGTGAAAACCGAAACTCTTCTTGGTAACGGGGTCTTGCTTCTTCGAATCGGGTAAACCATCCAGATTACTGGGGAGGATCTTCTCCGAACTATTCCATTTGTAGTTAATCTGCTGAGCGAGCTCTGCCAGCAACCGTACGGTGCGAACGTCGGATTGCACCATCCGCTGCGTCCCCGGACTGCCCAAAAAACGGAACCCCAATATAATTACTGCAACCACTGCAAGGCTTGACGCGATCGTGGCCCACACGTTCCTATTCATCGGTTTTCTTTGGTTGAAGTGCGCTTTTCTGCAGCGACCCCATGTAGTACCAAAAGACTCCGCCCGCGATCGCCAGCACAACGGCAACTTTCGCCGCGAAGCGCGCCGTCAGTTCCCCGCGCAAAAAATAGTTCAAAAATGTGATCAGATCCCCGATCACCACACCAGCGGCGATGAGCAGCGCGATGTAGGTAAGCCATTTTCTTACGGAGGACTCCAGCTTTTCGGGATGTACCTCGATCTCCCGGGTGATGTAACGCATGACGAAGATGTAAATCGGAAATGCAATGATCACACCAGAAAGAGAATCCGCCATCTGATAATAGCTACTCTCGTAGAAATTACTCTGGGCTAGAGCATCCCTAAACCACCGATCGATCAGCGTGCACATGATGGAACCAACGCCAAAGGTCCAGATCGCCAGAGTCGAAAAGCTCAGCAGGTACAGAAACGCGTCTTTTGCCGAACCAGAACGTTTGTAGACGGGTATTTGAAGACCGCTTCCGATTTCGTAGTGATCTGCTAGAGCCCGGTAGGCATCTTCCTCGGACCATCCGCGTCCCCGCAGAAGTCCAATGAGGGTCTCGTCCGTCGTTCCCTGCCTCTTGGCCGCATCGAGAAACTCACGCAAATTGCTGTTGCCACCCATAAGGGCCGCATTGTATCGCAGTTACGGCCAAAGATGACGGCCCGCTCCGGACTCCTCGCCGTTCCCCCCAAACCGCGATACCTTTGTTGCGCATCTAAACCTACGGAGGTTCCCGCCATGCCCTTGCCCGTCCGCTCTTGCCTCTCCATCCTCGCCGCGGCACTGTTCCTCGTGCCGCCCTCCTTCGCCTTCCAATCCCCGCTTTCCGACGAATCCATCCGCGAAGCCTATTTCCTCGGCCAGCGCCACGATGGCTCCTTCGCCCGCTCCCTGGACAAGTATGCGAAACAGTTGCCCATGCCCAAGTCCGGCCCCTACATCTATTCCATCGCCTTTCTCACTCCCTTTATTCAACTCGTCCGTCAATCCGAGACGCACAGCGGCGATTACAGCGCCCAGCAAGCCCTCCTCGATCATCGCGGCCAGCAGGAAGTCGTCAAGATTCAAGTCCGTATCCAGCTCACTCCTTCCTATGGCGCCTTGCTCAGTGAGCCAGCCAGCAAAGGCTCCGCTCCAATTCTTGTTCGGCGCCCCTATGATTTCTGGAAAGACTTCCAAGTGCAGGTTTCCACCGATGGCCAGCAACTCTCACCTTCCGCCTTTCATGGAACGCCAGATTCAATCTGTGGGCGCCGCGGCCCTTGTACCCTCAACGGCGCCACCCTCGAACTCGAATTCCCACCGGACTCCATCAACTCCGATTCCGCCACCATCCTGGTCACTCCCCCCGAAGGCGAGCCCGTCTCCGTCGAGTTTTATCTGGTCTCCCTCCGCTGATCCCTTCACCGCCAGCCGGCAACCGTTTGCCTCGTACGCAAACCTCCATTTTTCAACGTCTTGCGAATTTCATCGATCTTGGTCAGTCTTTTCCAATCGAAGAATGAGCCTGAAGGAGGGCGGGGTAGGCGGTCGAGGAAGGTCCTTTCTGGTTTTGAATTTTGGGCAGTATAGCTTGCTGC
>JAYVMO010000120.1:0-2869 GCA_043758915.1 Acidobacteriota bacterium
GGCAAGTATTGGCGCGGTGCCTTTCAGAAATACGCCAGCTTTCAATTCTCTCTTGTCAGCATTCGAAGCGATTGACTCCGTCCTGCTGAGTGTTAGCCCGATCCGCTGGTGGGCGTGGCAAATCGCGTTTGTGCTTTCGAATCCCAAAACAAAATGAACCCAGTAGCTCTGCGATCGAATAGCGCTTCGCATTGCGCGGCTTCCGCGCCCGGAGAGCCGCTGCCATTCGTCAGCGTGGTGGTGCCATGCCGCAACGAAGAGAGGCATATTGCAAGATGTTTGGAATCGATTCTGGCGAATGATTATCCAAAAGAGCGGATGGAGATTCTGGTGCTGGACGGGATGAGTGAAGACCGGACGCGGGAGATCGTAGCGAGCTATGCGGAGCGGTTTCCCTGGATTCGCCTGGTGGACAATCCACAGAAACATATCCCGGCGGCGATGAATCTTGGGATCCAGAATGCTCGCGGGGAACGAATCTTGAAGATGGATGCGCACTCGACGTACCAGCCGGAGTACATCTCGCGCTGCGTGCAATATCAGGACGAATACAATGCGGAGAATGTCGGCGGCGTGTGGAAGATGGTGCCGGGGGCGGACACGCGAATGGCAAAGGCGATTGTGCTGGGTTTGGGGCACCGCTTCGGATCGGGGAACGCCAACGTGAAGGTGGGAGTGGACAAGCCGACGTGGTCGGATACGGCGGCGTTCGGATGTTTCAAGAAGGAGCTTTTCGAGCGCATCGGCATGTACGACGAACACCTGCTGAGCAGTTCGGACCTGGACCTGAACCAGCGTATTCAGGCAGCCGGCGGAAGGATTCTGGTGGTGCCGGACGTAGTCGTCAACTACTCGGCGGACGGAAATCTGCGCGCTTTTCGTAGACACGTTTTTGCAGATGGGGTGTGGGTAAGCTACGTGATGAAATTCGGAAAGAAGGCGTGGTCGTGGAGGCATTGGGTACCGGCAGTGTTTCTCTTGAGCCTGCTGTGCGCGTTTGCGCTGGCGCCGGTGCATCCGGTGTTTCTATGGCTGGGTCTCGGCGTTGCGGGGGTGTACGCGGCGGCTAGCGTGGCGGTATCTGTGCAGATTGCGGTTCGCGAACGAGATGCACTGTTGGCCTTTTTACTGCCAATTGTGTTTGGGGTTCGGCATTTCGTGCATGGCGCAGGGACGCTGTACGGATTGGTGCTGGTTGCTTTGCCGGGAGAACACTGGAAAGGGAGGAGAGGCCGAAAGGCTTGAATCTAACGTGTTAAAGCGCTTGTTCGACATATTTGCTTCCGTTACGGGGTTGATTTTTCTTTTGCCCATTCTTGCCGTGGTGGCAATTGTCATTAAGGTGGAAAGCCCAGGGCCGGTGTTTTACCGGGGACTTCGGGCGGGACGCCTTGGGAAACCTTTTCGAATATTCAAATTTCGAACGATGGTGGTGGATGCGGAAAGGCTGGGAGGAGCGTCGACGCCGGAAAACGATCCGCGGGTGACGCGCGTGGGGAGATTCCTGAGAAAGCACAAGCTGGATGAATTGCCACAAATTCTGAATGTGATCGCGGGAGTGATGAGCCTGGTGGGACCGCGTCCCCAAGTGTTATGGGCGGTGGAGCGGTATACGGAAGAGGAGAAGAACACTTTGAACGTGCGGCCGGGGGTTACGGATCTGGCATCGGTGAAGTTTCGAAACGAAGGAGAAATGCTAAGGGGCAGCGCAGACCCGGATAAGGAGTACTTTGAAAAAATTCATCCGGAAAAGATGCGGCTGAGTTTGGAGTACGTCAGAACGCAATCGTTCTGGCTGGACTGCAAGATTATCTGGAGAACGCTGCTAGCGATTGTTCCTTGGGCGGCCACGGGGCGGTCCGAAGGCAAAGTGGAACAAAGGCAAATCTCGGACGTGACGCGCGAGACGTAGACAGAGACGAAAAGGCGGGGACGAATGAAGTCATTCAAAACAGAGACGGAGCAGGAAGTAGGGAAAGCAGTCGAGCGAGTATTCGTCAACTGCGCTGACAGCATTGAGACGAAGCTTGAGAATTTTCCGAAGTACGTGCGGCGGCAGCACTTGAAGCGGTTCCTGGCGATGTACGAGATTTTCAAGATGATTTTGCCGTGCAAAGGATCGATCGTGGAATGCGGAGTTTTTCGGGGATTCAGCGTGATGGCGTGGGCCAAGCTGAGCACGATCCTCGAACCGGAGAACCTGACTCGAAGGGTGTACGGATTTGACAGTTTTGACGGTTTTCCTAGCATCAGCGAGGAAGACCGCAGTGGCGGCGGCGTCGCGGAGCAGGGGGATTTTCAGACTTCGAGCCGCGAGGAACTCACGGAGTTGATCCGACTGTACGATCAGGACCGGTTTCTGGGACATTTGCCCAAAGTGGAGCTGATCGCCGGCGATTCGAAGAAGACCATACCGGAGTTTGTGCAGAAGAACGCGCACCTGCTGGTGAGCCTGCTGTTCCTGGATTTTGACCTGTACGATCCGACGAAAGTAGCGCTCGAACAGTTTGTGCCGAGGATGCCAAAAGGCTCCGTGCTGGCTTTTGATGAGTTGGACAATCCGATCTGGCCGGGGGAAACCAAGGCGCTGCTAGACAGTCTCCCGGTGAATCGTTTAAAGATACAGCGACTCGAATGGGATCCGTACATAGGTTTCGCCGTTCTCGAGTAATTTCAAAGACTCTTAAATCAGTTCTCCAAGAGCCTGGCTTTTCTCCGATCTGCAAGTCTGAGTTGAGGTGCAAGCAATGCACTTATCGAACGGGCGTGGACATAGTTCTGCGGCGCTCGCCAAACGGATCCGGGTCCAATCCGCCCGGATGATCTACCGCGCGCGGAGCTCACATCTGGGTTCAGCGTTTTCTATGGC
>JAYVMO010000121.1:0-3730 GCA_043758915.1 Acidobacteriota bacterium
GCCAGCGCCGTCCCCGCCGCGTTATACACCGCGACCCCTTGCAAATGTTCGCGCTGTCCAAAGCGCTCCACCAGTCGCTGCAAATTCCTGTCCGGCCCGCGATCTAGCAGTGGTTCCACGCTTTCCTGCAAGCTCTCTCCAAGAATTTCCTCCCGCCTCGACAAATCATTTCTCAGGATGCGCTTTTCCGTCCGTACCTGGTAGGCCGCAAAGAGCACAGACACCACGGCGACGCTCACGATCAGCGGCAGCACCATCTTCAGCGTCGTGCGCATCGAGACTCCTCATCCATAATAGACATCAATAGACATCGGCCGCGCCAGGCGAGTTGGACGCGGCCGAGTTGAGCTTACGTTTTCGACGAGTCGGTCTTTGTTTGATTTCGTCCGCTTCGCATCTTCAGTAGGGAGCCATCCCCGATGTCGATGTTACCACCACGTGGACAGCTATGTTCTTGCCTTCCTCAGAGCGGTACTCCACCGCAGCTTGCACCCCGACGGTGAGCTTCCCTTCCACTTGGGTGTTGGCGTCGACCAGGAACTGTACGGCATCGGCCTGTTGTGATTTCTCCAGTTCAACGGTGAACGAGGCATCTCCGATTGAGGAGATTTTTGCGGTTACCGTGGAATTTACGGAAGTAGAGCCACCGGACGGTGGGCGGGTGTCCAGGGGCCGCGACCAGACAGCAACCGTAAAACAGAGTAGAAACATTGTGGCCAGCGAAAGAACTGTTCGGAATCGCATTCGCTTTTCTCCTTTGAGTTTTTTCTGCTGGGGCGTACTCAACTCGGGCACGAACGACGCCAAAGTCGTCGGAAAAAAGAAAAGTGTCTGTAAGTGGGGCGAAAATCAAGCAGATGTAAGGTTCAAAAAAGATAAAGCCTGGACTTCGCGTGAAGTACTAGTCCTGTGTAAATTTTTCGTGAGCTGCAAGTTGGCTGCGCTCCATCACGGATGGGAATGAGGACAAGTCCCGCTTCCATCGCTGACTTGTGCCTTATCGCGTCTATATTTGTCTCCAAGATCTGCAGTGCTCAGACCGGAGGCGAGTGGCAAGCCCCTAACATCTCGGCGCGATATGCAATAGATGTGCCGCGCTCTTGGAATTTGGTTTTTAAAGGTGATTATGCTATCCCCCTTTCTCTCGCCTCGATGCCTCCACGTTCGAATCAGTTCCTCAAGCTAAGTCCTTTCGCTTCAATGACTAATCTTATCTTGACAGGGAACATATCCTTATGGTAACATACTCTTTGATATTCACTCACCAACTCGCCTGCTCAGCCCCACTTTTCCACCCTCGCGTGTCCGCCCCGTCCCTCTCCCGCCCCAACCGCGAACTGTTAGCCCCTTTCCGTGCGACACGCAAACCTGCTTACCCTCAATCCACCCCACGCGTCTTGACCTATCTCTTTTCTTTTCAAATGCATCCCCGCTCTTTTGCACGCACTAAAAACTCGGCTCATTTCCTTTCAAACATTTCCCGCTTCTTTCCCCAAAACAGCCGCGGTGGGGGTAGGCCCAACACACAACCAAGCCCCCCTCGCCTGCCTCCCCCTTTCGACTTTCAACTTTCAAGTGTCCACCCCCCGTCTCCCGTAAGTCCTTTCTTTGCCACTCTTACCCCAAAAACACCGGGAGGGGGGAGGGGAGCAACTACTCACCACTGCCAACCAAGAACACGGCCCTTCCCACGGACACTTTTCCGCTACAATAGAGAATGAGGGGTATCCGTGATTCACCGCAACATCTTTCACAACGACAGCCTGCTGCCGGTCGAAAAAGTTCGCTTATCCCCCGGCCAGGCCGGCCTCCTCTGCGGATGGGGACTCTTCACCACCCTGCGCATCTCCCGTGGTGAAGCCTTCGCTTACGAGCGCCACTGGCGCCGCCTCGAAAAGGACGCCGCCATCGTTCGCCTCCCAATGCCGTACACCGCGGCGAAAGTTCGTGTGCATCTCCATGAGGTCATCCGCGCCAACAAAGTTACCGAAGGTTGCGCGCGCATCTACCTGCTCTTCAATCAGGTTGGCTTCTGGCAAAGCGATGAGCCCCAGCCAGAGGTGGACCTCATCATTTACTCCGCCGACCTTCCCGCGTATCACGAACCTGCCCGCCTCACGCTTCGCGCACACGGCCGTCACGCCGCATCCGCTCTCTGCAGCGTAAAAAGCATCTCCTGGCTCAACAATGTCTGGGCCGCGGCGGAAGCCACCAAGGAAGGTTTTCACGAAGTCGTTTTGCTCAACGAACGCGGCGAAGTTGCCGAATGCACCTCCGCCAATATTTTCGCCGTGAAGAACGCCAAGGTATTCACTCCTCCGCTCAATTCCGGCTGCCTGGAAGGCGTCACGCGCGGCATCCTCATGGAGATTGCCCCCGAAGCCGGTGTCTCCCTGGTCGAGCAAACGCTGCGTCCCGAAGATCTTTATTCCGCCGACGAAGTCTTTTTTTCCTCCACCAACCGCAGCCTCCTCGGCGTGGGAGAAATCGCCGGCCACAAAATCGCCGCCGCCCCCGGCCCGGTCACACGCCAGCTTCGCGAACTCCTCGACGCGTACCTCACCGACTACGTCACGCGCCGGCTGGCCTCCGCCGCGCGGTAGAGTCTTTCCCGTTCAATTGAAGGATGGATTCGGAAATAGCGGCGTCAGGGATTATATTTCGCCAGCCAATCCGCGATTTCCTTGAAGACGTCGCGACGCTGCTCGGCGAGCCTCGGAAAATGCGGCGAACCCGGATAAGTCACCCTGCGCACGGTCTTTCCGCGTTCCGCCAGCAACACGAAAAATTCCCGGCCCTGAAATGTCGGAACGCGGACGTCCGCTTCGCCGTGGAGAATCAGTAGCGGCGTGGTCACGCGATCCGCGAACATCACCGCGGAAAACTTCAGCATCGGCGCGGAACCTTTTTCCTGAAGCCGCGCGTCGTAGTCCACTTGCCAGGTATCGCTGGCGGGAATAAAACTGCGCCAGTCGGTAATTCCCGCGCCTTCGATCGCTGCTTTATAACGGTGTGTCTGCGTCACCGTCCACGAAGTCATGAAGCCGCCGGCGTTCCAGCCAAAGATCGCCAGCCGGTTGGGGTCCGCCCAGCCCTGCGCGATGGCAAAATCCGTCGCGCTGTCCACGTCGCGGCGAGGCAGCAGGCACCCAGAAAAAGCGCCGCGCGGCAAGAGATTTGCTTACTCATCGTTCTTCTCCTCTGAATTCATCCTACATTTCGTTTCGAAATGTTCGCAATTCCGCCGTCAGAAGCTATCACACTGTAACCATTTTGCAATCTTAAGGACTTGTGCAACCACAGCGAACCAACGTCGGAGCGCTCGGAGTGTGCGTTGAAATTCCTAGGTGAGCTGATTGTTGGGGAGAAACGCGGGTTGGCCGCCGTGCTACAATCTCGATTTTAGGACAGGCTCTGATTTAGGACAGATCATGCCGGATATCGGTTCTCTGCCAGGCGAAGCAGTTCTCGAAGTCATTTCTCCGGATGGCGCGCGCCGCTACGCGCGCATCAAGGAGACACCGTTTCTCATCGGACGCGGCGTGGAGACGGGCAATCACTTGCAGCTAGCCGACCGGCGCATCTCGCGTACCTGCGCGGCCATTGTTAGTGAGGCGAACCGCTTTCATATCGAGGACCGCGGCCAGCGGCGCGGACTCTTTGTCAACGGTGAAAAGGTCGAAAGCCGCGAGCTCCAGGACGGGGACTTGCTCACGTTTGGCCTGGAGGA
>JAYVMO010000122.1:0-6658 GCA_043758915.1 Acidobacteriota bacterium
ACGTTGTTTTCCTTGGCGAGGACGGCGATCTGGTAGGTGCCGATCTTGTTGGCGGTGTCGCCGTTGGCGGCGATGCGGTCGGCGCCGGTGATGATGGCACCGACTTTTCCGGTTTTCAAGAAATGGCCGACCATGTTGTCGGTGATGAGCGTAAGTGGAATGCCGCCCTTGTGAAGCTCCCAGGCGGTGAGGCGCGCGCCTTGAAGGTACGGGCGGGTTTCGGGAACGAAGACATGGAGCTTTTTGCCCTGTTCGAAAGCGACACGAATGACGCCAAGCGCAGTGCCAATGCCGCCAGTGGCCAGCGCGCCGGCGTTGCACTGCGTCATGACGTGGCCTTCGCGGGGCATGAACTCCGCGCCGAAGCGGCCGATGGCTTCGTCGGTGGCGCGCTTTTCGAGGTGGACGAGCTTGGCTTCCTCGACCATGGCGTGGCGGATTTTCGAAAGGTCGGAGGATTGCGAGGTCAGTTCTGCGAAGCGATGCTTCATGCGCTCGAGCGCCCAGAAAAGATCGACGGCGGTGGGACGGGTTTTTGCAAGCGTAGCGCAGATTTCCGCGAACTCGGTGCGCAGGGCGTCGATGGAGTTTGCGGAAGAGCGTAGAACGCCGAGAGCGGCGCCCATGGCGGCGGCGACACCAATGGCGGGCGCGCCACGGATGACCATCTCGCGGATAGCTTTGGCGACTTCGCGGTAGTCGGTGTAGGTGTAGCTGATTTCTTCGGCGGGAAGGCGGCGCTGGTCGAGCATGACCACGCCGCGTTCGGTCCATTCAATGGGCTGGGCTACGTACATGCGATTGCGTTCCTCACAAATGTTTATTCTAACGAAAGGCAGGCCAGGAAGACGAGTGCATCAAGATCCCGGAGGCAATTGCGTGAACCCCTTGGTTATGAAGATCGAACTGGCAGCAATCATGGAATTGTAGCCGAGATGAAGCAGGAAACTCGCGAGGACCGTGCCGGTCCAGGCGCGGGCAAAAGTGAAGATAATGCCGACGAGGGTCAAGAGGCTGACGAGGCCCCAGGTCCAGCCGAGTTGACTGCCGTGCAAGAGGCCGAAGAGAATTCCAGTAACAAAAATTCCGGTGACGGTGCCAACGCGAATCGCCAGCGAAGAATCAACGCCAAAAATTTCCGCGAAGTGAGCGAGCTTGCCGGCAAAGAACGGATAGAGGTAGCCGCGGAATACCGTCTCTTCTACGAGCGGGGCCACGAAAACGGCCATGGCCATCACGAGCATGGCGCCGGTGCGGTTCTTGAAGAGCTCCTGAATGGGAAGGTGGTCGGTGTTTTTTACGTGCGAGCTGGCAATGGCGACAAAAACGGCCAAGCCGCAGCCAGTGAAGAAATACATCCAAGGGCGGCCTTTACCCTCGAGCGGATCCGACTTCAGTTTTCTCCAGCCGAGAGAACGCCAAAAAGGCAAACCGCGCAATACGGCAAGCGTGATGTAGAGGAAGAGCATGATCAGCGCAAACCAGAGGACGTTGGTGCCGACAAGGATCTTGGGATCCGCCATAAACCGCTTGAATTGCTCCTCGGTGAAGTGCCTGCTCGCCGAATAGTAACCGATAATCACGATGGCGATCGCGAATTGACTGAGAAGGCCGAACAAAAGAAAGGTCAAGAAATGCGGCCAGGACCATGAAATGCGAAGATCTTCAGGAAGATCTCGTGAGGGTTGGAGCGCGACCGAGGGTGCGGCAGCTGCGTAGGAAATGGGGTCGCCAGTGAGGGAGACGGATGGTTCGCTGGCGGATTGCTCCGCAGGCGGGAGTTGTTCCGGCGGAGTGGCCGGGTTGTCGTCGAATAAACTCATCGTTTCTTTTTCCTGCGCGCGCTCACGCGTGAGTTCCCGGGCCAGCCAGAAGCCAGCGCGGCGGCGACCAGCGGCATGAGCAATTCGTGATGACCGGTGATGGCGTAGCCTCTCGATTCGGCTCCCGTGCGGCCACGCTCGGACGCGGTGGGGCGCTTGACTACATTTTGCAACGGACGGTAGTGCTGAATAAAGTCGAAGTTCGCAGTAGTAATGGGGCGGAGGGGAACGCCCAGATTGCGAACCACAGAGACGGCTTTCAAAAAGACCTCCGGAAGCAAAACCGCGGAACCCCAGTTTAGATAGACGCCGCCGGGATGCATTTGATTCACAAGCGCGCAGAAAAGGCGAAAGTCATAGTGGGTGGCGGCTCCGAGGGCGGCGCCCGAGGCGGCGGGATGCATGTGGGGGATGTCCGTGCCAATGGCGAGATGGATGGTGACGGGAATACGGTGCTTGTAGGCGGCAACCAGGACGCTGGAGGCCGCGTGTCTGACGCCCATGATGCCGCTGGTGAGGTACTGGCCGGCGGCTTCGCCGTAGCCGATGCGGATGCGCGTGGCAAGCTTGGCCATTTCGTTGATGTACTCGCCGGTTTCGGCAGCCATGCCGAATTGGCCGGCACCGAGGCCGGCTTCCACATCCTCCGAGGTGTTGCCGGCGAGGGCGATTTCGAAATCGTGGATGAGTGCGGCGCCGTTCATGGCCATCCCGGAGACGAAGCCGCGGCGCATGAGATCGATGAGCACGGGGCCGAGGCCGACTTTAATGACGTGGCCACCGATGCCCCAGAGAATAGCGCGGCGCTGCTTGCGCGCGCTGTGGATGGCGGTGAGGAGATGGCGGAGATCGTCGGCGGCAAGAATGTTGGGGAGCGAATCGAGAAATTTCGTGAGGGAAGAATTGCCGGCGGGAGCCTTCGCGAAGTCGCGGACGCTTACCTTGCTTTTGCGCGACGCGAGGGGGTAGGTATGAATGCCGCCGAGAGTCATCGGCTGGATGGAATAGATGCTCATGGTCAGGCCAACACTCTATGGAGAAGTAAGGCGGCCTGCAAGAAAAAGAAGATGGCAGATGCGGACCCGCGGGACTGAAGTCCGGCATCTACAAAGGCACTTTGGGGCTCTCTCATTCGCCTTGACCCTTGTGGCTGTTGCCGTTGGTGTGGCCATTGAGGGGGAGGACGCGGGCGAGGGCCAAACCTGTGTAGGACTTTTTGGCGCGGGCCACGAGTTCGGGCGGTCCTTGCGCGACGATGCGGCCACCTCCTTCGCCGCCTTCGGGGCCGAGATCGATGAGCCAGTCCGCCTGTTTGATGACGTCGAGGTGGTGCTCGATGATGAGCACGGTGTTGCCTAGGGAGACGAGGCGCTGGAGAACGTCGAGGAGTTTGCGAACATCGTCGAAGTGCAAACCAGTGGTGGGCTCATCGAGGATGTAGAGAGTGCGGCCGGTCTGGCGCTTGGAAAGTTCGCGGGCCAGCTTGATGCGCTGGGCTTCACCGCCGGAGAGGGTGGTGGCGGACTGGCCGAGGGTGACGTAGCCGAGGCCGACTTCGACGAGCGTCGAGAGTTTCTGCTGAATCTGCGGGATGTTTTCCAGAAGCTTGAGCGCGTCGGAGCAAGGCAGGTTGAGGACGTCGCTGATGGAGTGGCCCTTGTAGCGCACGGCCAGCGTTTCGGAATTGTAGCGCCGGCCACGGCAGATTTCGCACATCACGTAAACGTCGGGAAGAAAATTCATTTCGATGCGGCGGAGGCCGTCGCCCTGGCAAGCTTCGCAACGGCCGCCTTTCACGTTGAAACTAAATCGTCCTGGCCGGTAGCCGCGTTCGCGCGATTCCGGAAGCATGGCGAAGAGATCGCGGATGGGCGCGAAGACGCCGGTGTAGGTGGCGGGATTCGAACGCGGCGTGCGGCCGATGGGGGCCTGATCAATCTCGATGACTTTGTCGATGTGCTCGACGCCGAGAATTTCCTTGTGCGCGCCAACGGGCTCCATAGAGCGGTAGAGTTTTTGCGCCAGGGCGCGGTAGAGAATGTCGTTCACGAGCGTGGACTTGCCGGAGCCTGACACCCCGGTGACCACGGTAAGCAGGCCGAGGGGTAGCGTGAGGTCCACATCCTTAAGATTGTTGGCCGAAGCGCCAAGAATTTGGATGGCTTTGCCGTTAGGGCTGCGGCGCTTTTCCGGGACGGCAATGCGGGCAGCGCCGCTCAGATACTGGCCGGTGAGGGATTCGGCGCTGGCCGCGATTTGCTCGGGTTTGCCCTGGGCGACAAGGTAGCCGCCGGCATTGCCCGCGCCAGGACCGAGATCGACGACAAAATCGGCGCGGCGGATGGTGTCTTCGTCGTGCTCGACGACGATCACCGTGTTGCCGAGATTGCGCAGTTGTTCGAGGGACCCGAGAAGGCGCTCATTGTCGCGGGAGTGCAGGCCGATGCTGGGTTCATCGAGAACGTAAAGGACGCCGCGCAGACGCGAGCCGATCTGCGTGGCCAGGCGAATACGCTGCGCTTCGCCGCCGGAGAGCGTGGCGGCGGAGCGGTCGAGACTAAGATAGCCGAGGCCGACGGCGAGGAGGAAATCGATGCGTTCGGCGACCTCCTCGAGCGGGCGGGCGGCGACCTCTTTCTGGCGCGCGGTGAGCTGCGTAAGGATCTTATCCACGGCGGAGCGCGCGGCGCTGAGCGCGAGCGCGGTGAAATCGGCGATGGAAAATCCGGCCAGCTTGACGGCGAGCGATTCGGGACGCAAACGCTTGCCGTGGCAGACGTTGCAGAGCGTGGCGGACATGTACTGCGTGCTCCACTCGCGGTAGGTGTCGGAGCTGGAGTCTTCGAAATTGCGTTCGAGGAATTGCAGGATGCCAGGGAAACGGAAGCTTTTTTCGCCCTTCGGTCTGCTCCGTGCCGATTCTCTTTCGCTAGAACGAGCGTTCGTTGGCGGATAGCCGTACAACAGCATGTTCTGGATGCGCGCGGGAAATTTTTCGAACGGCGTTTCGAGATCGAAGCCATGCGCGTACGCGCCAAGCTCAAGCGTGCGCTTTAGAATCGCGGAGCCGGAGCCAGTGCCGAGACCGCCGTCAAACAGCGGGCGCGTCCAATCCGTGACCACTTTGGAGGGATCGAAATCGTATTTCGAGCCGAGACCATTGCATGCGGGACAAGCGCCATAAGGCGAATTGAAGCTGAAGGAGCGCGGCTCGAGCTGCGGCACGGAGACGCCGCAATCGGCGCAGGCTAGCTTTTCCGAAAAGACATGGTCCTTGCCGCCAACGATGGAAACGGTGACCAGGCCGCCGGCGAGCTTGAGCGCCGTGGCGATGGATTGTTCGAGGCGCGCGGCGATGCCTTGCTTGACGAGCAGACGGTCGACGACCACCTCGATGGTGTGGTTCTTGCGCTTGTCGAGCGCCGGCGTAACATCGAGGGGAAAAAGCTCGCCATTGATGCGCACGCGCACGTAGCCATCCTGCGCGAGTTTTTCCATTTCCTTGCGATACGCGCCCTTGCGGCCGCGCACGATGGGCGCGAGGATCATGATGCGGTCATCGGGCTTGCAGAGTTCGCCGTGGAGGATGGATTGGACGATCTGCTCGCTGGACTGGCGGGTGATGGGCTTGCCGCATTTTGGGCAATGGGGAATGCCGACGGTGCTATAGATCACGCGGAGGTAATCGTAGATTTCGGTGATGGTGCCGACGGTCGAGCGCGGCGAGCGCGTAGTGGTCTTCTGCTCGATGGCGATGGACGGCGAGAGGCCTTCGATAACGTCGACTTCCGGGCGCTCCATCTGGTCGAGGAACTGGCGGGCGTAGGCGGAGAGCGATTCGACGTAGCGGCGCTGGCCCTCGGCATAGATGGTGTCAAAGGCGAGCGAGGACTTGCCGGAGCCGGAAAGGCCGGTGATGACGGTCAGGGAGTTGCGAGGAATTTCCAGGCTGATGTTCTTGAGGTTGTGCTGCCGCGCGCCCCGGATTACCAGTTTGGTCAGGCCCATGAGACGAACGCGCTCCCTCCACAGGAGCTCCGGCGCTCAGTGGGTACACTGAGCGCAGAATAACTCTTCACAATAGCAGGTGAGATTCGGGAGGGTCAAGAAAAGGGGACCATGGGGTCTGGTCGCCCGCCTCTGGAAAACTTGGCGACCGGAGCTGGAGCGGATTTCGCATTCCGGGCGGGTAATTTTGCGCGGGGGGTGGAGCGTTTTTACCGGGAATAAAATTTCCACCACATTGAAACTAAAGAGTTTAGGAGTGGCGCGGGGCGTGCTCCTCTCCAGGCAGTGGGGGAGGCGAGCCGAGGATCCCTTTAGGGGATTGAGGGCTGGGCCGGTTCGCTACTCCCCCCTTTGAATTTCGCACTTTCGCCGCACGGTGACCCGGCAATCCCGCCGGACCATCACCATCCCACCACAATCCACCTTGGATACACCCGAACACGGCGAAGGTGTGCTCGCCGGGGATTTGAAATACGCAAATACGCGGGCGGTAGAAACGGAGGCAACGGAGTTATGGATCAGTTGAGATCCTTTCCGGCAAGGCCGGAACCTTGGGTCGCTTCGCTCAGGAAGACACCGGGGGAGAAATAGCCGTTGTGGCGATTCAACTTCGCCCTGACGAACGCGTCTTAGACGGATCGTGAGTGAACGGCCGCGGGGTTGAGGACGCGAGATTCGCGCGCCGGACGGGTGCTGTAATCGCTGAGCGTGAGGGCCAGCATAATGCCCAGCCAGAAGACGGCGCAAACGATAACCAGCTGGGTGCGCTTGGGGCTGTAGCGCGCGTGCATGAAATAGAGAACGACGAGCGTGGCTTTGATGGAGGC
>JAYVMO010000123.1:0-5380 GCA_043758915.1 Acidobacteriota bacterium
GGCTGACCGCAGCCGGGATTGTGCCAAACCGGTTTTACTGGCTGGCTCCCGCAAAACGCAAGTGGCGCAAGGTAAGCAAAGCTGTGCGCGGGACGATGAGGACGCGAGTGTGGCATCCGCTGTTGGATGCGACACGGCCAGCGCGGCGTGCGGTGGGCCTGGATAAGGATGCAGTGCCTAACGCGCTGCGCGACCGGAAACGGCAGCATGAGATGGATCAATGAAGGCGAAGAAGATCTTGGTGACGGGGAGCAGCGGGCTGATTGGGTCGGAAGCAGAGTGATATTTCGATGCGCGGGATGACGAAGCCACAATTTCTTGGAAAGGATGCCGGTACCTGCCCGAATTGCGGAAGTAAGAAGATCAGGAGGTCGAAGAAGAAGGGTGCGCTGGAGAGGATATTGGCGGCAGCGCTGACGTTGCAACCTTTTCGATGCGAGAAATGTGACAAACGATTTTTTAGGTTAGCTGAAGAGGAGAGCGGGCAATTCACATGAAGGCGAAGAAGATCTTGGTGACGGGGAGCAGCGGGCTGATTGGGTCGGAGGCGGTGGAGTATTTTGATGGGCAGGGGCATGAAGTGGTGGGCGTGGACAACAACATGAGGAGGGAGTTTTTTGGGGCGGCGGGGGATACGCTGTGGAATCTGGAGAGGCTGAAGGGCAGGACGAAAAAGTTTGTGCACGCGAATGTGGATATCCGGGACCGCGCGGCGGTGGAGAGAGTATTCCGGGAGAGACGGTTTGACTTGATTGTGCACTGCGCGGCGCAGCCTTCGCACGACAAGGCGCGGGAGATTCCGCTGGTGGATTTTGAAGTGAATGCGCTGGGGACGGTGAACCTGCTGGAAGCCACGCGGCAGCACTCGCCGGAGGCGGTGTTCGTGTTCATGAGCACGAACAAAGTTTATGGGGATGCGCCGAACGAAATGGCGCTGGAGGAACGCGAGACCCGGTGGGAGTATGCGCGAGCGGAGGATTTTCACGGCGTGGACGAGAATTGCCGGATCGACCGCACGCTGCATTCGCTGTTTGGGGCGTCGAAGGCCGCGGCGGACCTGATGGCGCAGGAGTATGGGCGGTATTTTGGGATGAAGGTGGGAATATTTCGCGGGGGATGCTTGACGGGGCCGGGGCATTCGGGAGTGGAGCTGCACGGTTTTCTGTCGTACCTGGTGAAGGTGACAGTGAGCGGGGGAAAGTATGCGGTGTTTGGGTATAAAGGGAAACAGGTGCGCGACAATATTCATAGTCATGATGTGGTGAGGGCGATGGAGGAGTTCGCGGAGAACCCACGGGCGGGCGAGGTGTACAACCTGGGAGGCGGACGGGAGAACAGCGTGTCGATGCTGGAGGCGATCGAAAAGGTCGAGGGGATGACCGGGAAGAAGCTGGATTGGAAGTATGTGGACGAAGCGCGGCGCGGGGATCACATCTGCTATATTTCGGATTTGAGGAAGTTTAAGAGAGATTATCCGAAGTGGGGGATTACGAGGTCGCTGGATGCGACGCTGGAGGAATTGGTGGCGGCGGAGCGGATGAGGTTGACGGCGAAATAAAGATTTGGACGGCGTAGCGTGGTGGCCGCCAAGGCCATGAACTTGTAAGCGAAGATCCTACCTGGAGCGCTAGAACACACCAGAAGCACGTCGAATCCTTAGGGTGAAAGTCCATTCTTGCGAGAGCCGAGGCTGCCAGGCGAATTTGCGGCGCGATGGCCTTCGCGGAGGTCATCGAGGGTGACGACGTTCATAACGCGTGAGAGCAAAACTTCCGCGCAGATGCTACCGATATAACCAGCGGCTCCGGTGAGCAGGACGTTCACGCGAATCTTCTCCTTCGAATGCAAGAATGCGGCTTGAGGACAGGTTTCCAAAATAACAGGAAGCGGGAAGATGGTCAGCGCGACGGTGGCGTACGCGTGTGTTTCATAGAAAGATATGATAGATTATGGGAACTGTCGGGGCGGTTGAGACGAGCGGGCGAAGAGGGCCAGGGGGCATGCCAGGAAAGAGCCAATCTAAAGATTGGCCACTACAGGCGAAGGACACGATGAAGATGACAGCAGCGACGATGGGGCCGGTGCGAACGCCCGTGGATGCGCGCGCGGGCGCAATGCAGGGGAATGGCGGCGCGCCGAGGCAAACGGTGTTTGATCAGCGGCATTACCTGGAGCTGATCGTGGCGCGCGGGAAGACCATTCGGCGGGTCGTTGAGAATGTGAAGCTAAGCGTGGGGTTGCGCACGGCGCTGGATGCGGGATGCGGGACGGGGTTTTTCGCGCAGACGCTGCAGGAGTGCGGGTTGAGCGTGCAGGGGTTCGACGGGCGCGAAGAAAATGTGAGTGAGGCGCGGCGGCGATACGCGGGGATTGCGTTCGAACAAGGAGACGTGCAAGACGCGGGCATTTTGCGGCTGGGAACATTTGATTTAGTGCTGTGTTTCGGACTGCTGTATCACCTGGAAAATCCAATGCTGGCGATCCGGCATCTGCACGCGCTCACGGGCAAAGCACTTTTGATTGAGAGCATGTGCCTTCCGGACGGGGAGCCGTACGTTTTGCTGCGCACGGAGCCGCGCGCGGAGGATCAGAGCCTCACGGACATGGCGTTTTATGCGAGCGAAGGATGTTTGGTGAAGATGTGTTACCGCGCGGGATTCTCGCAGGTATTCCGCGTGCATCCGATGCCGGAACACGATGCCTTTCGCGAGACGGCGGTGCACCGGCGGAAGCGAACGGTATTGCTGGCGGTGCAGGGTTCCTGCGAGGCGCCGGGGCTGGAGTTTCTGGAGGAGCCGCGGGAAGCGGCGGATCCGTGGGAGAAAATTCCGGCGCATTCTGGAAAGCTGAAGCACCGGGTGCGGCGATTTCTTGCGAAGCCGCTGCGGGAGAAGATTGCGACGGTGAGGAGGCGGGTGCGCGGACAGAGGGAGGCGGCTCCCGTGCCAGTGCGCTTGCCGTTTGGGGCGTTGTGGTTGGCGCGCAATGACCACATCGGGCAGCCGGTGCGAGAAGGGCGATTCGAGAACGCGGAGTCTGCGTTCGTGGAGCGCTGGCTGCAGCCGGGAATGACGGTGCTGGATATTGGCGCGCACCACGGCTATTACACGCTGCTGGCGTCGCGGCGGGTGGGAAGCGAGGGGCGAGTGGTGGCGTTTGAACCGTCGCCGCGGGAACGCGAGGCGCTGCGGCAGCACGTGAAGCTGAACCGGTGCGGCAATGTACTGGTGGAGGGGCTAGCGCTGGGGAGCGAGAATAAAGAAGCGGAGTTCTACGTGGTGCAAGGCAGCCAGACGGGATGCAACAGCTTGCGGAGGCCGCTCATTGAGAGCACGACGGTGGCGAGAAAGGTGCAGGTCAAGCGGCTGGATGATTGGATGAAGGAGCGGAAAATCGAGAGAGTGGATTTCATCAAGCTGGACGTGGAGGGCGGAGAGCTGGAGGTGTTGCAGGGCGCGGAACAATTACTGGAGCGGCGGTCGCGCCCGCGCCCGGTAGTGCTGGCGGAAGTGCAGGATCTGCGGACGGGGCCGTGGGGATACCCTGCGAAAGAGATCATCGAGTATCTGCGGGCAAAGGGATACGAGTGGTTTGGAATCGCGGAGGATGGAACGCTCACGGAGATGGATGTAAGCGCGAGCGAATTTGACGGGAATTTTGTGGCTTGTCCGGCGGAGCGCATTGCACAAGCGCAGGCCTTCGTGCGGCCGGCGGCCGAGAGTGATGGTTCAAGCGAGTTCTGCGATACGTGTGCGGGGCGCGATTGAAGAAGTTTGCTCCCCGAAGGATGTGATTCGGATGCGTTGAGCAACATATATGCCAGCGGCCACCCCCGTTGGTCTCGAGCGGTGCGGCCTCGAAGGCCGTCGAGAGTTTATTCCAAAGAGTAGCGTAGCCGGCCCCCTTCCCGCGTTTCCCTTCAGACTATGTAGCGGATAGTAATAAGTCTTGACTTTAACACAGTGAGTATATACGGTACGCGTACGTATATATAAGTATACGTAGAGATGTGGAAAGACCGTTTGCTGGAAGGGAGAAGGCGAGCGGCCAGTGTCCCCGAACTCCCCATTGAGCAGGAATACCCCAGGAGCAAGATAACGGACGGGCAGGGTTGGGCCTCGATTGACGCTGCGCGGGCAGGTGCCCGATGAAAAAGCGGCGCAAGTACTGCTATCCTCAAGGAGCGCAGTCATGGCAGCGACAGCAGTGAGCCGCGGTATGAGTGAGTCCGCAGGGGCGGAAGTTCAGGTTGATAAGGGACAGAAGAGCAGTTGGCCGAAAATCTCGCTGGTCACGGCGGTGTATAACGGGGCGAAGTACATCGAAGATACGATTCGCTCGATCCTGGACCAGGGATATCCGAACCTGGAGTACATCGTGGTGGACGGCGCATCGACGGACGGGACCATCGAGATCATCCGCAAATACGATAAGTATCTGACGCGCTGGATCAGCGAACCCGACAAAGGCGTCTACGATGCATTAAATAAGGGGTTTGCGCGCACGACAGGCGAGATCATGGGCTGGCTGAATGCCAGCGATCAACTGCACAATCATGGATTGTTCGTGGTGGGCAGCGTATTTTCGGCGCTACCCGAAGTGGAATGGATTACCGGAAGACCGACACGCTTCAATCCGCAAGGGATGACCGTGGACGTCCGGGAGGTGCCGAGATGGTCGCGTTATCGATTTCTTGCTGGCGCGAATCAGTTTATCCAGCAAGAATCGACGTACTGGCGGCGCAGCCTGTGGGAGCGCGCGGGTAGCGCACTGGACGCCTCGTACCGGGACGTGGGGGACTTTGAGCTGTGGGTGCGATTTTTCCGGCATGCGCGGCTGTATTCGGTGAATGCGCTGATCGGGGGATACCGCTCGCATGAAGACGCCATTTCCTCGATGAACATGGGGCGATACCTAAGGAGATGCGAGGAGATTGTCGCGCGAGAAGTGAAGTCGCTGCCCCACAGCGCGGGGTTGAGAATATTCCGGGGGATCAGCCGCGCGGTGAAGCCCATTCCGAAGGTGCGCGGGCTATGGCAGCGGATGGCGATCCGCGGGCTGTATCAAGTGCCGGGATCGGATTGGCCGCCGGTGATCGAAGATCAGGAGAACAAGTGGGGAATCCGGCGGTAGGGTACGACGCGTGAGCACCCGGCAAAGATGAGGAAGACGATTTTGACCGACGGGTGCAGATGAACAAGCGGCTTACGATGCTGGCGATGCCGAAACCCTTCCAGGGGCACATCGGGATCATCCAGCGCAACGCGATTACAAGCTGGACGAAACTCGAGCCGCGGCCAGACATTTTTTTGTTCGGCGAAGAGGAAGGCACGTCCGAAATCGCAGACGAATTGCGAGTCGGACATCTGCACGATATCGC
>JAYVMO010000124.1:0-10287 GCA_043758915.1 Acidobacteriota bacterium
GGGTTGCAAAGCGAAGCGTGCCGAGGGTGGAGGAGGCGGTGGCGGGGGCGGTTCGCAGATGCGTTCGGAGACGAAGACGAATTGTTCGCAGTGCGGGAAGGAAACGACGGTGCCCTTCCGGCCGACGCAAGGACGCCCGGTGTTTTGCAGGGAGTGCTTCCAGCAGAGAAGGGCCATGGGAGCGGCATAGGCCCAGGGCAAGAAGTTTGAGACTGTAAGAAGGCACCACGGGCCGGCAAACATTCTGACGGGACAGACAGGAATGTCTGTCCCTATTTTTTTGGCAGAACCAAACTTTGGATCGAGACCGCAAAACGCGACTGTGGTGGTGACTCGGCGGCGCGACGTCTGCGCTTCGAATTTATACGAAACTCATCTGATCTTCCGCCCCCTGCGAAGGACCGGCTAGCACGGGAACAATTCAGTGATAGCGACGGAAGTTCAGCTTGATTCCTTCCTCGTAAGCGATGTGGGTTGGGATGTAATTTTGCGGGGACAGGGGTATGATACGAGGCTCCAAGTCCCCACAGGACCAAGCGACCCGGAGGGCCAGCCATGGCTCACCGATTTACCATCGGCGTCGAAGAAGAATTCCAAATCATCGATCCAGCGACATGCGAGTTGCGCTCTCACGTGATGCAACTCGTTTCCGCGGCTTCCCCGGACATCGTCGAGCAGGTGAAACACGAGATGCACCAATCGATCGTGGAAACGGGCACGAACATCTGTGCTAACGTTAGCGATCTGCGCATCGAAATGCACCGCACGCGCGGCGAGCTGGTTGCGGCGGCGGAGCGCGTGGGATTGCAAGTGGCCGCGGCGGGCACGCACCCGTTTTCGAGCTGGATCGACCAGGTGATCTCACCGGGCGAACGCTACCAAAACATTATTGAAGAGCTGCAGCAGCTCGCGAGGTCGCTGCTGATTTTCGGCATGCATGTGCACGTGGCCATGCCGGACAAGCAGACGACCATCGACATGATGAACATGGTGCGTTACTTCCTGCCGCATCTGCTGGCGCTCTCGACCAGCTCGCCCTTCTGGATGGGGCGCAACACCGGCTTGAAATCCTTCCGTACCACGGTATTCCGGCGGTTTCCGCGCACGGGTATTCCGGAGCAGTTTGAATCCTGGAGCGCTTACGAGGATTTCGTGAACCTGCTGGTGAAGCTGAATTGCATCGATAACGGGAAAAAAATCTGGTGGGACGTGCGGCCGCATCCGATGTTCGGGACGCTGGAGTTCCGGATGTTTGACTGCTCGACAAAGGTCGAGGAAGCGGTGGCCATTGCCGCGCTGACGCAGGCGATCGTCGTGAAGCTGCACCGCCTCTATACCGGGAACATGAGTTTCCGGCTGTACGGCCGGTCGCTGATCGAAGAAAACAAATGGCGCGCGGCGCGTTACGGGATCGAAGGCAAGCTAATCGACTTCGGCAAAGAAGCGGAAGTGCCGATGCGCGAGCTGATCCCGGAATTGCTGGAGTTTGTGGACGACGTCGTGGATGACCTGGGGAGCCGCAGCGCGGTCGAATACGTCAATACCATCCTGCGCGAAGGGACCAGCGCGGAGCGGCAGTTGCGCGTGTACCAGGAGACGGGCGATTTAAAAGCGGTGGTGCGGCACCTGGTGGCGGAAACGCGCGCCGGCGTAACGGAACCCCGCGCGGGCGCGGCACACGCGGTGAATTGAAGCAAACGCCGCGCGCGGAATCATTCCCTAATTTTCCTGTCAGGAGTGACACCATGAAAAAGGTTGGCCTTCTTTGCGGGCGCGAATACAGTTTTCCTCCGGCTTTCATCGAGCGCGTGAACGCTCTGGGTGCGAAGGACGGCGTGACCGCCGAGTTCGTGAAACTCGGCGGGACGCGCATGGGCGAGACGGCCAAGTACGACGTGATCGTCGACCGCATCTCGCACGAAGTCGCGTATTACCGGGGCTACTTGAAGCACGCGGTGCTGCAGGGAACCTACGTCATCAACAATCCGTTCTGGTGGACGGCGGACGACAAGTATTTCAACTACTCGGTGGCGGCTAAGCTGGGCGTCGCCATACCGAAGACCGTGCTACTGCCGCAAAAGGGCTATCCGAGCGATGTGGACATCAACAGCGAGTCGCTGCACAACCTGGAGTATCCGGTGGATTGGGACGCCCTGCTGGACTACGTGGGGCGGCCGGCGATTCTGAAGCCGTTTTCGGGCGGCGGTTGGAAGCACGTCTATAAGGTACACAACCGCGAAGAGTTGCTGGAGGCCTACGACAAAACTTCGCCGTATTGCATGACGCTGCAGGAGTTCATCGACTTTACGCAATACGTCCGATGCTTCACGTTTGGAAAGACCGACATTTTGCCGGTGCATTACGATCCCAAGGAGCGGAAGTACCTGGTCGATCATCAGTATTTGAGTGCGGAACTGGGCACGCGCGTGGTGAAGGACGCGCAGACCATCAACCAGGCCCTGGGCTACGAGATGAACACCGTCGAATTTGCCATCAAGGACGGTGTGCCCTACGCCATCGACTTCCTGAACCTCGCGCCGGATTTCGAGCGCGACCGCATTACGGAGTTTTATTTCGAGCATGTGGTTGAGAAGATGGCGCGGCTGGTGATCGACCGCGCGGTGAACGGAAACGCATCGAACCCTTGGCCTCGGTGGGAAGAGATGCTGGGCATCGGCGCTACCAGTGGCTTCACGGGAGCTCCCAGGAGTACCGCCGCCGCTAAGGCCGTGGGTGGCCCGATTGCTTCCGCGAAAACGACTGCGGGGCCAGCCTCAAGCGGATCACCGGGGACCAGAAAAAAATGACCAGCAGCGCTTGGACGCCAGCGGCATCCGCAAATCCAGTGGAACTTTGGGACTCTCTGCTTAAACCGGTGGTTGAGAAATCGCCGGAATTCGTGGAACAGTTTTCTTCGCGCCTGCGCACTTCCAAACTTACGTTTGGCGACCGCGTGCACTGCCCTTTCCTGCGGCCGTTTTTTCTTTCCCCGGAAGATGAACAGCGTGTGCGCGTCGTGGCGGAAACGATTGCGGAGCTTGGCGAACGCGTGGCAGCCGCCGCGCTCGGAGACAAGAATCTTTTTGCGCAATTGCACTTGAGGCCGGAGGAAGCACGCCTGGCTCGCCTGCCGACCGGGTACGGACTGGCGAGCACCGCTTCGCGCCTGGATGCGTTTCTCCTCCCCGAATCGCTGAAATTCGCGGAGTACAACGGTGAATCGCCGGCAGGCGCCGGTTATGCGGAAACTTTGGCCGAAATTTTCCGCGAACAGCCGATGATGGGCGAGTTTGCGAAGCACTTTGACGTGCACAGTTATCCGCTCAGCGCCAAGCTGCTCGATGCCCTGATTTTGAGCTACCTCGACTGGGGTGGAACAGCGCAGCGGCCGCAAATGGCCATCGTGGACTGGAAGGAAGTTCCCACCTGGAGCGAATTCGAGATCCTGCGGGCGCGGTTCGAACGCATGGGCGTGCCGGTGGTTCTGGCGGATCCGCGCGACCTGGAATTCGACGGCAAGAAACTGACCGCCCACGGAAAGAAAATCGATCTGGTTTACCGGCGCGTGCTGATCAACGATATCGTGGCGCGTCCGGCGGAGTGCGCGGCGCTGGTGAAGGCCTACTCCGCGAACGCGGTGTGCGTGGCGAATACGTTCCGGTGCAAGATTCCGCACGTGAAAGCGTTCTTCGCGGTGCTCACCGACGAACAGAACGGCGCGCTCTTTTCCCATGATGAACGCGAGATGATCAAGCGGCACATTCCCTGGACGCGCGTGGTCGCCGATGTAAAGACCGCGCATTATGGCAAGCCGATCGAGTTATTGCCGTTCATTGGCAAGGAGCGCGAAAACCTGGTGCTCAAGCCCAGCGATGAATATGGCGGCACGGGGGTGACGCTGGGCTGGGAAACGGACGAAGCATCGTGGGACGCAGTCGTGGGACGCGCGGTCTCCAGCGCCCAAGCGGGAAGCACGAGCGGCTGCTGGATTGTGCAGGAGCGGATTCCCATCCGGCGGGAAGTGTTTCCCTACATTACCGCTAAGGGGAATGTAGAATTTCGCGACATGCTCGTGGATTTCGCACCGTACCTCTTCCGGGGAAAGCTGTGCGGGTTTCTTACCCGGCTGAGCGCCACGGGGCTTGCGAACGTGACCAGCGGCGGCGGCCAGGTTCCCGCGTTCCGCGTCGGCCTAAAGAAAACGAAGGCCAAGAAGTAAAACGGCAGTGAACCAGTCAGTCTTGTCGAAGAGGGTCGCAAGGACTACGGTTCGAGACGACGGTGACTCGTTACACCTACCCAATAGCGATGGAAAAGGAAGGTAAGCAGTATCACGCTTACAGCGAAGACCTGCCAGGCATCTACGGACTTGGTCCTACCGTCCGGCAGGCCAAAAACAGCATCCTTCAGGCAATCCGTCTCTAGAGCATGCAACGCAAATAGACCAGCCTCTTCAAGGGACCAGGGTTACACGGTAAAATAACCGGATGAATTTTGGACCTTTGCAAACTGAGCTGCTGCCGGGCGCGAAGAACGCCGTGGAAACCTGTCTGAGTGTGCAGCCCGGGGAGCACGTGACGCTGATTGCCGATGAAGTGAGCAAGTCCGTGGCGGCCAGCATCGCGGCGGCATTGGAAGAGCGGCGCGCTTTATTTACCGGATTCTTGCTGGAAGATTATGGGCCGCGGCCCATGCGCGAGGCGCCGGAACAAATCCTGCAGGCGCTGGAGACGGCGGACGTCGGAGTGCTGTGCATGACGCCGCAACCGGGCGAGCTGGGCGCGCGCATGGCCATCGTGAAAGTCGTGGAGCGGCGCCAGATCCGCTACGCCCACATGGTGGGCGTGACGCCGGAGATCATGCAGCAAGGCATGCGCGCGGATTACCGCTTGGTAGACCGGCTGAGCGAGAAACTGCGCGAGCGCATGCTGCGCGCGGAAACGCTCACGGTAAAGACCGAGGCGGGTACGCGGATTGACGCACATTTTGACCGCGGCCTCGACTGGGTAAAGACCAGCGGGCTGATCAGCCGCCGCTATTGGTCGAACCTGCCGGCGGGCGAAGTGTTCACCACCCCGGCGACCGTGGACGGCACCTTCGTGTGCGACGCCACGGCGGGCGATCACTTCAATGGAAAATACGGAGATTTGCAGGCCACGCCCCTGGTGCTGACGATAAAGGGCGCGCGGCTTGTCGGCGTGGAATGCGAACGAAAGGATTTGCGGCAGGAGTTCTGGGAGTATTGCCACACGGATGAAAACAGCGATCGTGTCGGCGAATTGGCTTTCGGAACCAATCTGGGCTTATCCGAAATGATCGGAATCCTTCTTCAGGACGAGAAATTCCCCGGCGTGCACCTGGCCTTCGGGGATCCCTACGGCAGCCAGACTCACGCCGACTGGAAATCGAAAACGCATGTCGACGTCTTGACGCGCAACTGTAACGTGTGGATCGACGGCGACCAGGTCATTGCGAAAGGGCGCTACCAACTCGAGCACCTCGGCTTGGCCTGATTCCTGCCGCACAACTCTCGCGCACGATGAAGCTGCCGGGTTTTAGCGCGGCGTCCGGCCCACGAGAAAACGGATCTTCGTCGCGCTGGCGTTCCAGTTTTCTGCCATCCCATGTATGCTGAAGGGGATTCATCCGTAACTGGCCAAGGCCATGACCTCGCAAGGTCCGATTCACGCTGCGACGGCATTCCTGACAAGGAGTTTTTCATGCAAAACCGCATTGTGGGCACTACGATGCCCGTTTTGGAGTTCACCCTCGACCCGAACGATTCGGTCATCTCGGAAGCCGGCGAGCTCTCTTGGATGAGCAGCTCGATCCAGATGACCACGCACACGCAGATGGCTGGTGGAGGAGGACTCTTTGGCATCTTAAAACGCGTTGCGGGCGGCGGAACGCTCTTCATGACCGAATATCGCGCCATTGGCGCATCAGGTGAGATAGCCTTCGCCACCAAATTGCCTGGGCACATTGTGCCCGTTGAGGTGGGCCCCGGCCACGAATACATGATTCACCGTAACGGGTTTCTCTGCGCCACCCCGCAAGTACAGATCGGCGTGGGCTTCCAGCAATCCCTCGGCGCAGGCATCTTTGGCGGCGACGGATTCCTATTGCAGCGCGTCACCGGGCAGGGAACAGCGTGGATTGAGCTTTCCGGTGAGCTTGTCGTGAAGGATCTTCAGGCAGGGGAAACTCTGCGCGTGCACCCCGGACACGTCGGTGCGTTCCAGTCCGGTGTATCGTTCCAGATCACCACGGTTCCCGGAATCAAAAACATCATCTTCGGCGGCGACGGACTTTTCCTTGCCGCGCTGACCGGACCCGGCCGAGTTTGGCTGCAAACGCTTCCGATCGCCAAACTCGCTCATAAGCTTATGGAGTACATGCCGTCACCATCCCGCGAGTCTGCGCAAGGCGGGGTCGTTGGCGGTATTGTAGGCTCCATTTTTAAAGGCATGGAATAAGCAGCAAGCTGGCCGGATTTCAGGGATTGTTGCCACGCAAAGGAAAACAGCGATCGTTTTTTTGCAACGCCGCTCAGGCCTCCCACGGGTTGACCACCGGCACGGCGACATCCGCGAAATGACGTGTGTTACGAGTGGCAAGCGTCGCCCGCGAAGCCAGCGCTATCCCGGCGATCATGGTATCCCTTAAATCGCCCGGGCGACCTGTAGGTTTCCGGGAAGCCATCAAATCGGCCGCGTGGATGCCGGCCTGCATATCGAAAGGAGCGATGCGCCCTTCGATCAAGTCTTCGAGAATTTTTTCGAACAACTGCGTCAGGGTTCCCCGCCGCCGGCTCGCCGGCAACCCCAGCAGACCAAAGCGAATCTCCATCACGGTAATCGAAGTCACCCAGATGGAAGATGCCGGCTGTTTGTCGAGCCATTTCACCACCGCGGGATCGGGTTCGGCGCGCATCAACGCCGAAACGACGTTCGTATCGAGCAGAATCATTCCTCAAAATCCGCAGTTTCGATCTTGAACCCCCGCAGCTCGCGAATGTCCTCCTTCAGCCCAATGCTCCGGAAGAGCGCGGCGATCGCGGTCCCCAATCCGGGCCGCTGGCGGGTGCGCTCATTCTTGGTGGCGTCGCGCAGGATTTCGCGTACCTCCTCCTCCATGCTCCGCCCGTACCGCTTGGCGCGCCGCTGCAACTTCGCTTTCACTTCGTTTTCGATCTTACGCACCACGAGCTGGGCCATATCGCTTTCCGCCAAATCGATATCATGATATCACAATTCCCTGAAACGATGGTAGTGGCACCTGATGTTTTCCTGAAGGGGAAAACATCAGAAAAGGCGGGAGACGTATTCGCGCATTTGGTGCTTCCAGTAGGGCCAGTCGTGGCCGCCCAGGGGGCCCCAATCGTCCAGCGAATGGCGAATGCCTTTCCACGAAAGGAGTTCGGAGAAGCGGTACGTGGGGCCGCTGTTTTCCCAGGCGCCGGTACCCGTGGTGAGGTGGATGTCGCAACTCGCGAGCTGCTCGTAAACCCAGGGATCGCTAAGGTTGGCGAGGTAGTCGACGGGATTGTTGAAATAGAAATTGTCGTCGGAAATGCCATCCATGAAGTTACGCACGTCGTACACGCCGGACATGGCGAAGCAGCGTTTGAAGATGTCCGGATGTTTGAAGAGCGAGTTGGCCGCGTGATACGCGCCGAAGGACGCGCCCATGGTGGAGATGGCGATGCCCGGCGACTGGCAATGGCCCCAAATGAAGGGGACCACTTCTTCGCGTAGATAGCTGTCGAAGACCGCTTGCACGTGGCTGCGGTGAAAGGGATGCGCGCCCTGGTTGTAAAAACTTTGGCCGTTGATGGAGTTGACCGTGAATAGTTTGACTTTACCGCCATCGATGAAATCCGCGAGTGCGCCGACCATGCTCTGGCCTTCCAGCTCCCACTCGTCGCCCGCGCTGGTGGGAAAACCCAGCAGCGGCGGGCCCCAGTGGCCGTAAACCACGACGCCGAGCTCGATGCCGAGCCGGGAAGAATACCAGCGGTGATATTCACGCTTCATCGGTTGCGCCTTTCGTGCGATTCGCGGGAGGGCAAGTATGCCAGCCCAGGCGGAATCCCGGCAATGGGGATGAGCCCTGTCGCCGGCGCATGGCGCGTATTAGAATGAGGTGCACGATTATCAGCAGAGGAGAAACTGCCCATGGCTACCCCAACAGCATCGAACCGGCCCACGCCGGAACACATTTTCAACGTCCTCAATGCGCACCAGCAGAGCGCGGCTTTGAAGACCGGGATTGAATTGGATGTTTTCACGGCGATTGGCGAAGGGGCGAATACCGCCGCATCCCTTGCCGCGAAAACGGGAGCGGCGGAGCGCGGTGTGCGCATTCTGTGCGATTACCTGACGATTCTCGGTTTCTTGACCAAGGAGGTGGATCGCTACGCGCTCACACAGGAATCGGCCATCTTTCTCGATCGCCATTCCCCCGCGTGCATCGCGCCAATCGCCGGCTTTCTCGGCGACGAATGGCACAAGAGAAATTTCGGCGCACTGACGGAAGCCGTCCGCAAAGGCGGGACAGCCGGGGCGAATGGAGACAACACCAAACCGAATGATGACATCTGGATCAATTTTGCGCGGTCCATGGCGCCGCTTACCGTCCCGGCGGCGGAGTTCATCGCGCGATTGACGGGCGCGACCGAGGGTAAGCCCTGCAAAGTCCTGGATATCGCCGCAGGACACGGGATGTACGGGATCACCGTGGCCAAGCACAATCCGAACGCCCAGATCGTTGCGCTGGACTGGCCGCGCGTGCTGGAAGTGGCGCAGGAGAATGCGAAAAAGTTCGGCGTGGCGGAGCGGTTCACCACCAAGCCCGGCAGCGCTTTGGAGACGGACCTTGGCACAGGTTACGACTTCGTGCTGCTGACGAACATCTTGCATCATTTTGACAAGCCCACCTGCGAAAAGCTGATGCGGCGCGTGCATGCCGCGCTCAAACCCGGCGGGAAGGCCATTACGCTGGAGTTTGTGCCCAACGAAGACCGCGTCACTCCGCCGATAGCCGCGGGTTTTAGCCTGGTCATGCTGGCGGGAACGGATGCAGGGGATGCCTACACGCTTTCGGAATATGAGAAGATGTTCGCGAGTGCGGGATTCGGTAAAACGGCGCTGCATCCGATCCCGGAAATGCCGCATCAAGTGCTGGTTTCGGGGAAATAGGAGATGCGCTTGAAGAAAAAAACGCCACGCACGGCAAGAAATAAAAGCGGAGGGCAGGACGCCGCTCTGCGCGAGCATCTGGTGTATTTGCTGAAGGGCGGCGGGGCGCACGTGCACTTCATGGATGCCGTGGAAGGATTTCCCGTGCGAAAACGCGGAACCTATGTCAAGGGGCTGCCGCACACGGGGTGGCAGCTTCTCGAACATGCGCGGCTGGCGCAGTGGGACATCCTGGAATTCAGCCGCAATCCCAAACATGTCTCTCCGGAATTTCCCGATGGCTATTGGCCGAAGACGCCCGGGCCGCCGAACGAAGCGGCTTGGGGGAAAAGTGTTCAGGAATTTCAGGGCGATTTAGGTGCAATGATCCGCTTGGTGAAGAATCCGCGGACGGATTTGTACCAGCGCATTCCTCAGGGACAGAGACAAACCATTCTGCGGGAGGCGCTGGTCCTCGCGGACCACAACTCTTATCATCTGGGGCAGCTTGTATATCTGCGGCGGGCGCTGGGGACGTGGCCCGAAGGATAGATGCCGGGCTTGCGGGATCTCAGTAGGGCTTCTTGTCTTGCTGTTGTTTCCAGGCGGAGAAAATGGCCAGCGATTCTTCGCGCTGCAACTGCGCCATGGGGATTCGGCGCACCGAGGGAGATTTCTTTAGCTCTTCGTAGATGAAGGCGTCGTCGAAGCCAGCGGCGGCGGCATCGGCGGCGGTGCAGGCGTAGAAGACGCGCGAGGGCCGCGCCCAGTAAATGGCGCCGAGGCACATGGGACACGGCTCGCAAGTGGTGTAAAGATCGCAGCCGGTAAGCTGAAAATTGCCGAGCACGCGGCAGGCTTCGCGGATGGCCACGACTTCAGCGTGCGCCGTGGGATCATTCGCCGCAGTGACGAGATTCGTGCCCTCGGCGACAATGTCGCCGCCTTTCACGACGATGGCGGCGAAGGGGCCACCCTTCGCCGAGCGTACGTTTTGCAGAGCCAACTCGATGGCCCGGCGCATGAAGTCTGAGGACATGCTGGCTTCCCTTCTCGTGATTCAGATTGCACGTTCATTCGCGAATTCGCAATGCGGCTTTGCTGGCCA
>JAYVMO010000125.1:0-7014 GCA_043758915.1 Acidobacteriota bacterium
GATGATCTCAAGGTTTTGCCCGCTTAGAATCAAGCGCGAGGTTACGCTTTCCCTCATCATGCGGCGTCGATTGATCTCGTCACGGTTTGCAGGCTGGTCGGCGAGACTCTTCAAAATGGCAAGCATGGTGTCTGACTGCAGGCTCGAGGTTCCTCCCTGTAAATCCACTGGTTCACCCGGAATCAGGCTGAGCGCAAGGCGCGCCAATTCTCCCCCCACCGATTTCTGAATCATTTTCAGGCCGTTTATCCGCGAATTGATGGCCTCGACGCCCGTCGTAAGCTTGTCCGGTCCATCAAAATACGGGCTGTAGAAGCGATAATCGCCACTACTGTCACGGTCGTAAAACATCACATAGAAAAATGCCGGCAAAGATGGATTCGAATTGGAGTAGAACCACACTTCAATCGGGCGGAGGTTCGCCGAATTCCTGAAAACCTGCTTCTGCTGCGGCGCGCCAAGCGTGATGTAGGTGCGACCGCGATCCGTTCGCCAGCCATCCGTCCCCGATCCAGGTCCAAACCGTGTATTCGCAAAAGCGATTCTCTGATAGATCTCATCTTTGTAGCTATTCGACGGCGAACCCGGATTGGGATTCCGAATGGTCCAGAAATCCTGGATGAATTTATCCCTGGCCTCGTTCGTCGCCAATTTCAGAAATACATCGCGTTCATCCTTGGTAATAATGTAGGCCACATCGCGTTCTAACCATTCCTTGTATTGCTTCTCGAGTTTCTGCTTGCCCTGCCCAGCATTCATGGTTGCCGCGCCCAAGCTCAGCAATCCTCCCGCCAGCACCACAACGAGCGCGGCTGACAAGAGCCTCAAGGTGGGTGTGTGATTTCGACGCTGCGAATACATATTCATTTCTCCTGGATCAGAACGGCCGACGTTGTTTGCGTCCGCCAATCATACCCCAATTCTAAGATGCACCAATCCGCTTGGAAAGTTTTCGGCAGAAATTATTTCTGATACCGGAGGCGTTCGGCCAGTGCGCGGGCCCTCTGGCGGGCGATCTCCACGAGGTGGGAGTCCGCGGCGATCTGGTCCAGAACCGCCAGGGCTCGCTGAGGTTCGGGAAGAAGGTTGCGGTTCAGGTCGGTCTCGAATTGCAGCAGGGCGTCATTGATGCCGAGGTGGTCGTACTTCATGCGGCGCTCGAGGAGCGTAAGAAGCTCCTGCTGGCGGGCCAAGCCTTCGAAGATCTGCAGCAACTGGTTGGCCGCCGAGTTGAGCGTGTAATTGAACTTGGTCTCGTGGACCTCCGGCCCCTGCTCCCAGCGAAAGGTCTTTTCGCCCAGATAGGCGATCTTGCGGTGCACATCGAGGTCCTGGCCCTGAAAGCGGTTTAGTTGCGCGGCGAGTTCGAACATTTTGGCGCGCAACGCGCTGCTGACTTCGAAGGGCGAGGCACCGGGGTCTTCGTCGAGCTGGCGGATTTCGAAGGTGGAGGCATCCGTATCATCGCGCACGGTGATGGCGATGAATTCCGGTGTGCTGGACTGGAAGACGCGGCGGAAGGTGAGCTTCGCGCCCGTCGCCGCAGGGGAGTGCGCGCCAGTTCGCGCGGTGGAGAGTGTGGCGCGAACCACCGTTGCCGCCGGCCGCGAGCCCAGCAGAAGGCCGGCCGCAACCATCATCCAAGTGAATCGCAAGAGGGAAGCTTTCATTGCGTCGATACGATGCGCGTCAATTCGTCCGGCGTTGCGCCGTTTCGCGCGCCGCGATTGACCCTGCCTCTGCCGTCGCTGCGCGCTGCTGGCGGCTTCTCCAAACTTCGCGCATCCGGCAACCCGAAGCGCACCCGAGCGCGCTCTGCTTGCAGGTGACACAGCGCCACCGCCAGCGCGTCCGCGGCATCCGCGGGCTCGGGGGTCTCTTGCATGGAGAGCAGCACCCGCACCATCATTTGCATTTGCCGCTTATCGGCGTGTCCGTGGCCCGCGACCGAGGCCTTTACTTCACGCGGCGCATAGCTATAAACCGCGAGGCCGTGCTGGGCTGCCGCGAGCAATACCACTCCGCGGACTTCCGCGAGCCGCAGGGCCGTGCGCATGTTCAGCGCCGTGAACACACTCTCGACGGCCATGGCATCCGGCGCGAATTCCTCGATCAAGCGGGAGAGCAGCGCATGCACTTCCTGCAGCACCACGCCCGCCCCTTGTTTTTGCCGGTTCGCCGCCACGCGCAGTGCACCATAGTGCAGCATCTTGCAGGTCCGTCCGTCGCCCTCGACGATGCCGTATCCCGTCGGCCCCGCCGCCGCCGGATCCACGCCGAGGACGCGTAAGAGCATTTTACCGCCAACGAAGGAGTTGTTCGCACTCACCGTCCTAAGTTTAAGGGGAAGCCGAAGTAACCGCCACTGCTTTGTCTGCATTGGTGGACGCGAGGAAACCATTACTCCTACCGAGCCCGTGGAAACGCTGGAGGCGCTCGAGCGCATTTACTGACCATGCGGGGTGAGAAAGCGAAATGGCGTCCCGGTTCTTCCAGGGACGCCATTCGCTATTTCAAAATGGCAGGATTAGTTGGCGCCGACAGCCGCCTGAATCTCGGATTCGTCGATGTCGAAGTTCGCGTACACGTGTTGCACATCGTCGTGCTCTTCCAGAGCCTCGACAAGACGCACCATTTGCGTGGCTTGCGCGCCGGTAAGCTTAATGTAGTTCTGCGGCACCATGCCGATTTCCGCGCTGCTGGGCGTGATGCCCGCCTTGGTCAGCGCCTCTTTTACTTTTTCCAGGGCTTCCGGCGGCGTCACGATGTACCACGCCGAGCCATCGTCCTTCATGTCTTCCGCGCCGGCTTCCAGCACCAGGTCCAGCATCTTGTCTTCGCTGGCGGCTTCCTTGGGCACGGAGATTTCGCCCTTGCGGCTGAACATCCAGCCTACCGCGCCGGCGTCGGCCATGTTCCCGCCATTCTTGCTCATCAAGTGGCGGAACTCGCCGACGATGCGGTTGCGATTGGTGGTTACCACCTCGATGAGCATGCCCACGCCGCCCGGACCGTAGCCTTCGAACACCGCTTCTTCGTACTGTTCGCCTTCGAGTTGCCCGGTGCCGCGCAGGATGGCGCGCTCGATATTCTCGTTGGGCATGTTGTCGTTCTTGCCCGCCAGAATGGCCGTGCGCAGGCGCGGGTTGGAGTTCGGATCACCGCCGCCGATGCGCGCCGCGATGCTGATTTCGCGGATGATGCGCGTGAAAACGCGGCCGCGCTTGGCGTCGGTAGCCGCTTTTTTGTGCTTAATGGTGGCCCATTTTGAATGCCCGGACATAACACATCCTCTTTTGTCATGCGTGGCCGCAGAGCGGTCCACATGGGATGAAATTTCGCGCCGTGGTGCGGCCGCAAATGAAAGAAAACCGCATTGCGGGGCCAATTGTGCGGAGACCTACGATGGACCGCAAACCCCTGCGGAACCCGGGTAGCTTAGCACAGCCCCAGTGCGCGCGAAACGGGTTATACTCGCGTTCCGGGGCATCTTTCTGAGCTTGATAGAGTTCCTCATCGGGGTGGCGCCTCGCGCCAAACTTGCCGGATTCCGCCATGCCTGACCGCCGCTACCGCATCTTGGCTGTGGCCTCGCACCCCGTTCAATATATGTCGCCGATTCTTCGCCGCATGGCGGCGCGCGAGGATCTCGACCTTCAGGTGGCTTACTGCAGCCTGCGGGGCGCGGAAGCCGGGCACGACCCGGAATTCGGAGCCACCGTGCAGTGGGACGTTCCTCTTCTCGATGGTTACCCGTGGATTCACGTCCCCAACCGCGGTTCGGGCGCAGACTCCTTCTTCGGACTGCGGAATCCCGGCTTATGGAAAATGATCCGCGAAGGCAACTTCGATGCGGTCCTCTGTTACACCGGCTATATCCGCGCCAGCTTCTGGATTTCCTGGTTTGCGGCCAAGCTTTCCCGCAGCGCATTTCTCTTTGGCACGGACACGACCACGCTCGCGCCCATGACCGGCCCTAAGTGGAAACGTCACGTAAAGCGCGTCTTCTGGCCGTTTCTCTACCGCTTGGCCGATCAGGTGATCGTGCCCTCGACGGGCAGCCGCGACCTTTTGCTTTCCCTAGGTCTGCCTGCGGAGCGCATCACGCTCACTCCCTACGTTGTCGATAACGATTGGTGGGCCGCGCAATCCGCACGCGTCGATCGCGACGCCGTGCGCGCCTCCTGGGGCGCTTCGCCGGCTGATTCCGTGGTTCTCTTCTGCGCCAAGTTGCAGCCTTGGAAGCGGCTCGCGGATTTGCTCGAGGCCTTTGCCAAAGCAAATCTCCCCGGCGCTATTCTGGTGGTTGCGGGCGAAGGTCCGCTGCGCGCTCAGCTGGAAGCCCACGCCACGGCTCTGGGTATTGCCTCGCGCGTGCGCTTCCTGGGCTTCGTCAACCAGTCGCAGCTTCCCGCGGTCTACACCGCCGGCGATCTGCTGGTGCTTCCCTCCAATTACGAGGCCTTCGGCGTGGTGGTGAATGAAGCCATGTTATGCGGCTGCGCGGTGGCCGCCAGCGATCATGTCGGCGCGGTGCGGGATCTCATCGCGCATGGCCGCACCGGGTTCGTCTATCCCTGCGGCGATGTTTCCGCCCTCGCCGCGGTTTTGCAACAAGCACTCTCCGATCCTGCGCGCCTTTGCGAAGTGCGGCGCGCCGCGCGCGCGCGCATGGAGTCCTGGTCGCCACGCGAAAATATCGAAGCCACGGTGGGCGCCGTGGCTCGCGCCGTGTCGCGCATCGGCCGCGGTTCTGTTCCGTCAATGCCTCAGACGGGGCCTCAGACCGGGCCCCAGACCGGGCCGAATACCGGCTCCGCTGAAGTTGCCCCCGCGAGGGGGAAGAAAACTTTCGAATGAAGCTGCTCGTCTATTCACACTTTTTTACCCCTAGCATCGGTGGCGTGGAGACCATGGTGTTCTCGCTGGCCCAGGGTCTCGCGGCGCTGCGCTTGCCGGATGGCGGAAAGCAATTCGACGTGACCGTGGCGACGCAGACGCCCGCGGGAGATTTTGACGATCGATCGCTGGGATTTCGCGTGATTCGGCTGCCGGGTCTGGGCGCGCTGTGGGGCCTGGTCCGCGCTTCCGATGTCGTGCATCTCGCTGGACCGGCGCTCTCCCCGCTCCTTTTTTGCTGGCTCGCTCGCAAGCCTGTGGTGGTGGAGCACCATGGCTACCAGGCAAGCTGCCCCAACGGCCTGCTGCTTCATCAGCCGGACCGCACACTTTGCCCCGGCCACTATCAGGCAGGACGTTATGCGGAATGCCTCCGCTGCCAGGCATCCGAGATCTCGATGTTCCGCAGTTGGACCAGCTTGCTGCGGATGTTTCCCCGCGGATTTCTCGTCCGCCGCGCCACCGCGAATATTGCCGTGACCCAATACGTCCTGGAGCGCCAGGCATTGCCTCGTTCCGTTGTGATCCTTCACGGCATCGAAGATTCCCTGAGCGAAGAGCATTTTTCCGCGCCGTCCAGCGAGGGAGCCGCAAAAATCTGTTTCGGCTACGTAGGGCGGTTCGTGCGTGAAAAAGGGATTTCCGTGCTGGTGGATGCGGCGCGCCTCTTAAAAGAAGAACATCTCGAGTTCGAGGTTCGCTTGATAGGGGACGGGCCGGAGCGTGCCAGGCTCGAAGAAAAAATCGCTCGCTATGAATTGGAATCTTGCGTGCACATCACCGGATTCCTGACGGGCGCGGCGCTCTCGCAAACTCTTCGTGATGTTCGCGTGATAGTGATGCCCTCGATCTGGGAAGAGACCGCCGGACTGGCGGCCATCGAGCAGATGATGCTGGGCAGGCTGGTGATCGCTTCCGGCATTGGAGGGCTAGGCGAAGTGGTGGGAGACGCCGCGCTGCGTTGTCCGCCGGGAAACGCGGGAGCACTCGCCCAGTGCATGAGGAGAGTGCTTCACGAGCCTGCGCTGATCGATGGGTATGGCGGAAAAGCCCGCGCGCGCGCGCTGCAACTTTTTGCGCGAGGACGAATGATCGAGGAACACGCCGGTGTGTACCTGGAAGTAATCCGCAAGACAAGAGGCTGATTCACGACCTTGGAAGAAACGAAGCGATCCGCGCGGCTGGTCAAGGCGCTGCCTGGGACGCACGAACTGGTGGAGTGCGGCGGCTTGCCGCCGCTCGGCAGGACAAATCCGTCGGTGCGTAAGCGCATGATTTGTGGCCGTATAGACGTTCGAGCCAAGACGAGAGCAAGCTCCCGCACTCGATAAATCACCTGGAACGCCGTCCGAACTTTTGAACTGAACTTGCGGGACAACAGACTCGAACCGGAGTCAATTTGGCACATGCATCTCGCTCCGGTGCAGTGCTGGGATTTTCTTAGCAATTGTTAATGAATTAAACCCTTGACCGGAATGAGTTTGCAGACGAAATGTTTTCCGCTCATTGGCGCATCGCATGCAGAGTAAGCGAGGGGGGAACCATGCGCAGGCGCGAATGGGCGGCCAACGTGCTGCGCGATTCCCGCGTTTCGATTGCGTGAGAATGCTTCTCTTTCCAGCTCGAGCACGACCGGGTGTCAGACAGCCTGGATGGAAAACTGAAACGCCATGTTAAGCCTGCAAAAGCTTCCGCTCCGGCAAAGTCTGCTGCTGTTCGCCATGCTCACGAGCGGCGTCGGCCTGGTGTTGGTTTGCGGCGGTTTTCTTTTTTATGACCTCCACGATTTCCGCGCCAAAAAAGTAAACCATCTCGAGTCTAGCGCGGAGCTGCTGGCCACCAGCTCGAACAGCGCGCTGGCCTTCGACGATTCCAGCGCAGGCGATCAGACCCTAGCGGCGATGCGCCTGCGTCCGGGCATTCGTGCCGCGGCTCTCTATCGCCCGGACGGCAGCTTGCTGGCCTGGTATGTCCGCCGCGACCTCACCGGCAACTACATGCCGCCGAAGCAAGTTTCTCCGGGTCTGGTGTGGGCAAAAAATTGGCTGGCGTTCACCAGGATCGTGTATTTGGAGGAGAAGCCCGTCGGCACACTATATTTGGAAGACGACCTCC
>JAYVMO010000126.1:0-19107 GCA_043758915.1 Acidobacteriota bacterium
ACCGCGGCATTCCCGCCGAGGATGACTTCGCTGCGCAATTTGTGCCATGCTTTGGCCCTGAAGAAGACCGAAGGCAGGGCCGCATGCTGAAAAAGTTCAAAGATTTGTCGGAAAAAGAGATCCTGGCGCTGGCGATCGCCTCGGAGGAAGAAGACGGGCGCATCTACGGGGAGTTCGCCGACGGGCTGCGGGACTCGTACCCGGCCACGGCGCAAATGTTCGAAGAGATGCGCGAGGAAGAGGTGGTGCATCGCGACCGGCTGATCGCCATGTTCCGGGAGCGTTTTGGCGAACACATTCCACTAATCCGGCGCGAGAACGTAAAAGGATTTTTGCAGCGCCTGCCGGTGTGGCTGGTGCGGCCGCTGGGCGTGAACGTGGCACGGAAACAGGCGCGCGTCATGGAGATGGAAGCGGCGCGATTCTACACGAAAGCGGTCAGCCGCATGACCGACGCATCCACACGAGAGCTGCTGAACAAACTGGCGGATGAAGAGAGAAAGCATTCGGCGACCGCTGGAAGCCTGGAGGAGAAGCATTTAACGGAAAACGCGAAGGCCGCCGAGGACAAGTCTAGCGAGAAGCTGTTCCTGCTGCAGATCGTGCAGCCGGGACTAGCAGGCTTGATGGACGGATCGATTTCGACGCTGGCGCCGTTGTTTGCGGCGGCTTTCGCTTCGCACAAGAGCTGGGAAGCGTTTCTTGTGGGACTGGCGGCTTCCATCGGCGCGGGTATCTCGATGGGTTTTTCCGAAGGGCTATCCGATGATGGATCGCTCACGGGCCGCGGATCGCCGTGGCTTCGCGGAGGAGTGACGGGATTGATGACCACCGCGGGAGGAATAGGACATACGCTTCCCTTTCTGCTCGGCAATTTTCATATGGCAATTTTGGTGGCGGCCATTGTGGTGGGAATTGAGCTCCTGATAATCAGCTATATCCGCCACCGCTATATGGATACACCGTTTTTGCAGGCGGCATTTCAGGTGATTGTCGGAGGGCTGCTGGTGTTTGCGACCGGGTGGTTGATCGGTAGTTTTTAGAAGAGGCGTCTTCAGGTTTCAGGTTTCGATTTTAGGCCGCAGACCAAGAGTTCGAGGAAAAAAGAAGCGGTTGCATCGCGCAGTTTACCTCCATGCATCAGAGCGGGCGGGCCTTTCCACAGTGACCAAGCCCGGCCCCTGCGCGAGCTTATCCCCCAGTTAAAGATGAGATGCATGTGGAGTATCAGTCCATTTGCGCGGGATGCGAAACCGGCGCGGCACGGCGCGAGAAAGTGCGCCGCAGCCCGGACTGAAGCCGATCCATATAGATGTAAACAACGGGCGTGGTGAAGAGGGTCAGGAGTTGGCTGACGATGAGGCCCCCGACAATGGTGATGCCCAGGGGCTGGCGCAGTTCAGAGCCCACGCCCCTGCCCAGGGCCAGCGGCATGGCGCCGAAAAGCGCGGCCATGGTGGTCATAAGAATGGGGCGGAAACGCAGCAGGCACGCTTTGTAGATCGCTTCCGTGGGCAGCAATCCTTCCTCGCGTTCCACCTGCACCGCAAAATCAATCATGAGAATGGCGTTTTTCTTGACGATACCGATGAGCAGAACAATGCCAATGAGGGCGATGATATTGAGATCGGATTTGATGAGCTGAATGGCGAGGAGCGCGCCAATGCCCGCGGAGGGGATGGTGGAAAGAATGGTGATGGGGTGAATGAAACTTTCGTAAAGGATACCGAGAACGATGTAAACGGCCAGCAGGGCGGCGATGATCAGCACAAGTTCAGAGGAGAGGGAATCCTTATAGGCTTGGGCGTTGCCTTGATATGTCGCGTGAACCGTGGAGGGCACGCCGATTTCCCTCTGGGCATCCTGGATGTGCTGTACGGCCGGACCGAGGGAAGCGCCGGGTGCAAGATTAAACGAGAGCGTGATGGAGGGAAAGATGCCCTGATGATTTACGGACAAGGGAGTATTGGAAGGAGCGTAGTGCGAGAAGGCGCTGAGGGGAACGAGTTTGCCGGTTTTTGAAGGCACATGGATATTGTTTAGGGCCGCGGGATCCTGCTGGGCTTCAGGAGTCACTCCCAGCACCACGTGATACTGGTTCAAACCTTTGTAGATGTTGGAGACCTGGCGCTGGCCGAAGGCATCGCCCAGGGTATTGTCGAGGTCCCGGATATTGACGCCTAGACGAGCAGCAGTGTCGCGATCGATCGCCAGAGTCGTTTGCAGACCCCGCATCTGCTGGTCGGAATTGACATCGCGGAGCTCGGGAATTTTCTGCATGCGGCGCAGGAGAAGGGGAGCCCAGTGATTGAGATCCTCCAGATTGTCGGCTTGTAGCGTGTATTGATATTGCGCGCCGCCCAAGCGGCCGCCCACGGTCAAGTCCTGAACCGCCTGGAGATAGAGGACCACGCCGGGAACTTTGGAGGTTTTTTCGCGGAGGCGGGCGATGACCTGATCGGCGCTGATCTTGCGTTCCTTCAAAGGCTTCAGCTGGGCGAACATGCGGGCCGAGCTGCCGCCATTGCCGCCGCCGGCAAAGGCGGTGAGGGTGTCAATCGCGGGGTCCTGGAGGACGATGTCGTTTATCGCGCGCATTTTCTGGGACATGGAGGCGAACGAGGTGTCCTGATCCGCCTGGATAAAACCGCTAATGCGGCCGGTATCCTGCTGCGGGAAGAAGCCCTTGTCGACGTGAAGAAACATAAAGACGCTGACAACGGCGGTGAGCACGGTGCCACAGAGGACAAGGAATTGGTGGCGAAGCACCCAGCGAAGGGAAACATCGTAGAGCGCGAGAAGGCTGTTAAAGGCGCTTTCCGAGGCGCGATAGATTCCGTTGTGCCGCCCGGATTCATGTTTGAGGAAGCGCGCGCACATCATCGGCGTGGCGGTAAGAGAGATGAGCAGCGAAATGCCGATGGCCACGCTGAGGACCACGGCGAATTCGCGGAACAGGCGGCCCACGATGCCGCCCATGAACAAGATGGGAATAAATACAGCGATGAGCGAAGTGCTCATGGAAACGACGGTGAAACCGATTTCGCTGGCGCCCTTCATGGTCGCTTCGTACGGCTGCATGCCGTTCTCAATGTGTCGGGCGATGTTTTCGATCACCACGATGGCATCGTCCACGACAAAACCGGTGGAGATGGTGAGGGCCATAAGAGAAAGATTGTCGAGGCTGTAGTGGCAGAGATACATCACGCCGAAAGTGCCGATGAGGGAGAGCGGCACGGCGACGCTGGGAATGAGCGTGGCCCAGACGTTGCGGAGAAAAGCGAAGACCACCAGGATGACCAGGAAGATGGAAATCAACAGTGCGATTTCCACGTCGTGAACGGAAGCGCGGATGGTCGCGCTGCGGTCGATGATCACATTGAGGTGCAGCGAAGGAGAGATGGAGGCGCGCAACCACGGGAGCGTGGCGGTAATGCGATCCACGGTCTCGATCATATTGGCGCCTGGCTGCCGGAAAACCGCCAGGATAACCGCTGGTTTCCCGCCGGAGAGGCCCAGATTGTGAAGGTCTTCCACGGAATCGGTGACGCTGGCGACGTCCCGTAAACGAACGGCGGCGCCGGGATGGCCGGCCACGATCAACGGCTGGTATTCATAGGCTTTAAAGATTTGGTCGGTATCCGCGATGTCCCAGGTATGAGCCGAGTCGGAAACAGCGCCTTTGGCAAGATTGGAGTTCGCGGATTGCAGGACTTTGCGAATGGTCTCCAGGCTGATGCCGTAGCTATTGAGCTGCGTGGGATTTACCTGCACGCGAACGGCAGGACGCGAAGCGCCCCAAACGAAGACCTGGCCGACGCCTTCCACCTGTGCGAGTTTCTGGGCGAGCACGGAATCCGCGGCATCATAAATTTGCGCGGGAGGAACATTGTCCGAGGACAGAGCGAGAATGAGGATGGGGGCGTCCGCGGGATTAAACTTCCGGTAGTGGGGTTGGGAAGGAAGATCGGCGGGAAGCTGGCCACGGGCGGCATTGATGGAGGCCTGCACGTCGCGGGCAGCAGCATTGATATCGCGATTCAGGTCGAATTGCAGGACGATGCTGGTGTTGCCCAGCGTGGAGGTCGAGGTCATTTGGGTGATGCCGGCGATACGTCCGAGCTGCCGTTCGAGCGGGGTGGCCACCGACGAGGCCATGGTTTCCGGGCTGGCGCCCGGCAAACCGGCACTGACCCCAATGGTGGGGAAATCCACTTGAGGAAGGGGCGCAACGGGCAAAAAGCGGAAAGCCACGACACCGGAAAGAAAAATTGCAATGGTCATGAGCGACGTAGCCACCGGGCGGCGAATAAAAGGCGCTGAAAAATTGGAGGAGATATTCATGGGTCAATCTCCCGTCGCGGCGCCGTGGGCAGGCTCTTCGACGGGATTGCCGATGTGGAAGGTGAAGCGGCGCGCCAGCCAATCGAAAGCCAGATAGACCACCGGCGTGGTGTAGAGCGTCAGCAATTGGCTGAGGATCAGGCCGCCGACAATGGTGATACCCAGGGGACGGCGAAGCTCGGCCCCGACTCCCGTTCCAAGCGCCAGCGGCAAGCCGCCCAAAAGCGCGGCCATGGTGGTCATCATGATGGGACGGAAGCGCAGCAGGCAGGCTTCGTAAATGGCCTCGAGCGGGGCCTTCCCTTCCTTGCGCTCGGCTTCCAGCGCGAAGTCAATCATCATAATGGCGTTTTTCTTGACGATACCGATCAGCAGGATGATGCCGATGAGCGCAATAACACTGAACTCCATGCGGTAAAGGAGCAGGGCGAGAATCGCGCCTACGCCCGCGGAGGGCAGGGTCGAAAGAATCGTGATGGGATGGATGTAGCTCTCATACAGCACGCCAAGAACGATGTACACGGTGATGAGTGCAGCGAGGATCAGGAGGGGCTCGTTGGAAAGCGATCGAAGGAAGGCGGCCGCCGTGCCCTGGAACATGGCTTGAATGCTGGGAGGCATTTGGAGTTCCTGCGTGGCTTTGTTAATGGCATTGACGGCTTCGCCCAAGGCCGCGCCGGGAGCGAGGTTGAACGAGACGGTGACGACAGGAAACTGGCCCTGGTGATTGAGAGCCAGGGCCGTGCTGCCGGGCTCGAAGCGCGTAAAGGCGCTGAGCGGCACCTGCGAACCGTTGGAGGAGTGCACGTAGATATTTTTCAGGGAGTCGGGGTTCTGCTGGAATTGCGGATCGACTTCCATCACCACGTGATACTGGTTAAGCTGAGTGAAGATGGTGGAAATCTGGCGCTGGCCAAAAGCATCGTAGAGGGTGTTGTCAATATCGGCGGGAAGAATGCCGAGGCGCGCGGCGGAATCGCGATCGATGGTCAGCATGGCGAGCAAGCCCTGATTCTGCTGATCGGTGGCCACGTCGCGAAGCTCGGGAAGGGCTTTCAGTTTTTCAACGAAACGCGGCGTCCAGTAGGCCAGCTCTTTGGCATCGACGTCTTCCAGGCTGTACTGGAATTGCGTGCGGCTGACGCGGTCTTCCACGGTGAGGTCCTGCACGGGCTGCAGGAACAGGGAAACGCCATCCACCTTGGCCAGTTCCGGCTGGAGCCGCCGAATCACTTCGGAAGCGCTGATTTTGCGCTGTGCCAGCGGCTTGAGATTGATCTGGATGCGGCCGCTGTTCAGCGTGGTGTTTGTGCCGTCGATGCCGATGAAGGAGGAAAGGCTTTCGACCGCGGGATCCTGGAGAACCACGCCGGCGAGCGCTTGCTGGCGCCGTGCCATGGCCGCGAAAGAGATGTTTTGCGGGCCTTCGGAGACGCCGAGGATCAAGCCGGAGTCCTGCACGGGAAAGAAACCCTTGGGCACGTAGATATAGAGAAGGATGGTGGCGACCAGCGTGCCCGCGGTGACCAGGAGAGTGATCTTGCGATATTGCAGGACGAATTTCAGCGTGCGTCCGTAAAAGGCGATCACGGATTCAAAAACCTCTTCCGATTTGCGGTAGAACCAGCCTTGCTCCTCTTCCTTTTGATGGCGCAGGAGCTTGGCGCACATCATGGGCGTGAGCGTGAGGGATACGAAAGCGGAGACCAGAATCGTAACCGCCAGCGTGATGGCGAATTCGCGGAACAGGCGGCCCACGATGTCTCCCATGAAAAGAAGTGGGATCAGAACGGCGATGAGCGAAACGGTGAGGGAAACGATCGTGAAACCAATCTGTTCGGAGCCTTTCAGCGCAGCTTGCAGCGGCGTTTCGCCCTCCTCGAGGTAGCGGCTGATGTTTTCGATCATGACGATGGCGTCATCGACGACGAAGCCGGTGGAGATGGTCAGGGCCATGAGGGAAAGATTGTTGAGACTGTAACCGAGCAGGTACATCACGCCAAAGGTGCCCACGATAGAGAGGGGCACGGCCATGGCAGGGATGATAGTGGCGCGCGCGCTGCGCAGAAAAAGAAAGATGACCATGACCACGAGCGCAATGGTGAGCATCAAGGAGAACTGCACGTCCGCCACCGAAGCGCGAATGGTGGTGGTGCGGTCGGTAAGAATCTCTAGTTGCACAGCGGCGGGCATCGCGCCCTTCAACTGCGGCAGGAGTTTCTTGATGCGATCGACGACGGCAATAATGTTCGCACCCGGCTGCCGCTGAATGTTGATGATGACCGCGGGATTCTTGTTGGCCCAAGCGGCCTGCTTCACGTTTTCCGCGCCGTCGATCACGTTGGCGACATCGCTGAGCCGGACGGGCGCGCCATTGCGGTAGGCGATGATGAGCGGACGATAACCGTCGCTGGAAAGCAACTGATCGTTTGCGCCGATGGTGTAGGCCTGATGCGCTCCGTCAAAGGTGCCCTTGGCCTGATCGACATTGGCCTGGCTGAGCGCCGCGCGCAAATCTTCCATGCTCAGTCCATAAGACGCCAGCGCCGTGGGATTGACCTGAATACGCACCGCGGGCCGCTGGCCGCCACTGATGCTGACCAGGCCAACACCGCTGAGCTGAGAAATTTTCTGCGCCAGCGTGGTGTCGGCCAAGTCTTCCACTTTGGAGAGCGGCAAGGAATTGGAGGTGAGCGCAATCGTCAATATGGGAGCGTCGGCGGGGTTGACCTTGCTGTAGATGGGCGGATTGGGGAGACCTTGTGGGAGAAGATTGGACGCGCCGTTGATGGACGCTTGTACTTCCTGCTCCGCGACGTCAATGTTCAAGTCGAGACCGAATTGCAGGGTGATGATCGAGCTGCCGAAAGAGCTCGTGGAGGTCATTTGGTTCAAGCCGGGAACCTGGCCGAACTGGCGCTCCAGCGGCGCGGTAACGGCGGAAGCCATAACCTCGGGACTCGCGCCGGGATAAAAGGTTTGCACCTGAATCGTCGGGTAATCCACCTGCGGCAGCGCGGAAACAGGAAGCTGGCGGTAGGCGACGAAACCCGCGAGCAGTATTCCGACCATCAACAAAGTGGTTGCCACAGGCCGCAGAATGAACGGCCGCGAGGGATTCATCGCGATTTTCCCGTAGCCTTGCCGCCGGGCTGGTTGCCAGACCGCGCGCCAGTTGGCATTACGGACTGTGCCCCTGGGACAGAGGAGGAACCGTTCGAAGCTCCCGGCGAAGCGCCGGGGGCAACTTTGCTGGAGTCCTGGAGCTTATCCTGGCCGTCGGTAACGACGACATCGCCCGCCTGGAGACCAGCGCTCAAGCCGACGCTGTTGCCGGTCGTCTGCGCAATGGTCACGGGGCGGATGTTGGCGGTATTGCCGTTTGAAACCGCGTAAACGTAACTGCCCTGCGGGCCGCGCTGAATAGCCGACGCCGGAACGATGATGAGATTCCGCTTGATATCGACCAGCAGGTGGATATTCACGAATTGATTCGGGAAGAGCGCATTGTCCTCGTTATTGAAAATAGATTTCAGTTTGTAGGTGCCCGTGGTGACATCGATCTGGTTGTCGATGGTGGCCAGTTTGCCGCTGGCAATCTTCGTGGTGTCGTCACGATCGAACGCTTCGACGGGAAGCTGTCCGCCGGAACGAATCTTGCTCATAACCTGCGGAAGCTGGTCCTGAGGCAGGCTGAAAATCACGGAGATGGGCTGCAATTGCGTGATGACCAGCAGGCCGTTGGTGTCCGACGCATGCACGATATTGCCGGCATCCACGAGCCGGAGGCCCACGCGGCCGCTGATCGGCGCAGTGATTCGCGCGTAAGCAAGCTGGAGCTTGGCGTTGTCGATGGGACCCTCGTCGGACTTGATAGCACCGTCAAATTGGCCCACCTGGGCTATTTGTGTGTCCAGTTGCTGCTTGGGAATTACGCCTTCCTGATAGAGCAGCTTGAATCGTTCGAGATTAGCTTCCGCATCCTGGCGCTGCGCCTGATCCTTGGCCAGTTGCCCTTGGGCTTGCTCCAGCTGCACTTGGAAGGGGCGGGGATCGATCTCCACAAGCGGGTCGCCCCGGTGCACGAACTGCCCTTCGGTGAAATTGACTTTGACGATCTGGCCATCGACGCGGCTGCGGACGGTAACGGTGTTGAATGCCGTGACCGTGCCCAGTCCATTGAAATACACCGGCAGGTCGCCGCGTTGCGCGGTGGCCACAACCACGGGCACAACAAAATTCCCCGGACCCGCGCCAGTTTTGCCCTTGCCCGCGGCGGCGGCCGCGGAATCTTGCGCCGGGCTGGTGGAATGCGCTTCGCGGTAATACCAGATACCCACGGCGATTACGCCGAGAATCAGTACCCAGAGCCACCAGCGGCTCTTTGCTGACTGCGCCGCGGACCCGCCGCGTGTACCGGGTTCAGGCAGGTCCAGGGATTCGAGATGGCCCATTCATGCGCTCCTGTGAGATCGTGCAACTGTAAAAGCGAGCCGTGCCGAAGGCACGACAGCCGCAGGTAGACATTATGAGGCTGCTGGGTCGGTGATGGGCAGCCTACCGGAACAAAAAGCCTGCGCTTTAATAAGACGGCTTTTAAGCCGGAATGGTTACGAAAGGAGGAAGCGGTGCCCGGCGCTGGCAGGGGAGAGCTTCCCCAGGCAGCTACGGCGGCGAAGTCCCGGATTTCTCGATTTTGCAGGGTGCGGAAGGAAGCTGGAAAACGTAAACTGAGGAGCGCCATACCTGCGCGTGGACCGCCATGGCGCAATGGAAGAAATCCTTCTCAGACGGAGTGATCGGACATGCTCAAGCTAATTGTGGGGATCGTGCTAGGTGTTCTGCTGGTACCGGCAGGAATGTACTTTTATTTCGCGAAGGGACTCGCGCCCATTGCCGTGACGGATGCGCCGTTTCCCTTCGAAAAAAAACTCGCCAATATGGCGCTGGATGCGCATCTCGACAAACAGCAGAAGACGGAACCCGTTGTTCCGGCCGACGAGACGAACTATTTGGCGGGCGCGCAAGTTTTCAAAGAAAACTGCGCGGTGTGCCACGGTTTACCCGGCAGGGAAAAGACGGCCATCGCCGAAGGTATGTATCCTCCGCCGCCACAGCTTTTTCGCGGCGTGGGGGTGACCGATAATCCGGCATGGGAGTCCTTCTGGAAGGCGGAAAATGGCATTCGCATGACCGGCATGCCAGGGTTCAAAGGGCGCTTGACGGAAGTGCAATTGTGGCAGGTGGCCCAATTGCTGGCGAATGCGGACAAGATTCCTGCCTCGGTGAAAAATGCGCTGGCCAGCGATGAGCCCAAATTGATGCCGGTCGCGGCGCCGGCGCAAGCGCCCCTCAAGTACTAAGCCGGAAGGAAGCGCATCGGACCGGCTTTCTCGTACCAACTTCACGGTGAGTTTCCGGCTGCTTGTAGCCGAATGAGTTCGCGGCGAGCCGGGCGAAATTCCGAACCTAGCTTTCCGCCGGCTTGTGCGGCTGCAAATAGTAATGAATGGCCGGCGTGAAGACGAGCGAGAGAACCATCGAACTGACGATGCCCCCGATCACGGTGATCGCCAGCGGCTTCAGCATCTGCGAACCCGCGCCCAGCGCGAAAGCCAGCGGCAACATGCCGGCGATGGTGGCCAGTGCCGTCATCATGATGGGGCGCAGGCGGCGCCGGCCCGATTGGATCATGGCGTCTTCCGCGGAAAAACCCAGTTCGCGGAAGCGCTGCTCGGCATCTAGCAGCAAGATGCCGTTCTTGGCTACGATGCCGATCACCATGATCATGCCCATGAACGAAGCGACGTTGAAGGTCGTGCCGGTAACCAGCAGACCAAGCAGGCCGCCAAACGTCGAGAGCAACGCCGAAGCAAGAATGGCCGCCGGCGCGGAAAACGTGCGGAATTCGAAAAGCAGCACGATGAACAGGAGCAGCAGCGCCAGAAACATGACCATCAGAAGCTCGCGAAACGATTTCTGCTGTTCCTGGTACAAGCCCCCGTATTCGATTCGAATGGACGATGGCAGATGCAAATCGCTGACCGCCTTTTGAATGGCGGCGATGCCGCTACTGAGGCCCGCGCCATCCAGGCGAGCAGTGACTTGCACAAGGCGCTGAAGATTTTCCCGCCGAATTTCCGTCTGGCCGGGTTCCATATTGAGCGTGGCCAGGGAACCGAGCGTCGCCGTGCGGCCCGTCGAGCTGGCGATCAGCGTACTGCTCATACGGTCTAGGGATGAACGACTCTGCTCGGGAAAGCGCACTCGAATGGGATACGCGCGATCATTCAGTATCACGGGGGTCGCGGACGGTTCGCCCCCTAAGATAGCAGCGGCGTCCACCGCAATTTCCTCGGGCGTGAACCCCCCGCGCGCAGCGACACTGGGATTTACCTGGTACGTGACTGCCGGGCCGCTGGTCGTATTTTCGATGCCATCGAGGACATCCACCACCGGGCGGGCATTGCCAATTTTTACCTTGCCAATCGCATCCGCCACGCGCGGGGCGGTGCTGGCGAGAAGCTTGGCGTCCTCCGAGAACAGTTTTATCACCACCGGCTCGGGCGCACTGGTCAGATCGCCGATCATGTCCTGTAATACCTGAACGAATTCGATTTTAGTGCCGGCCTCTGATTGCTCGATCTGCGCGCGTACGTCCGAGATGATCTCGTCAATTCCGCGCTTGCGGTCCTTTTTCAACCTAACCGTAAAGTCGCCTTTATTGGCTTCCGTAACGGCGGCAAGACCCAGCTGCAAACCGGTGCGGCGTGAAGTGTTCTCGACCTCCGGCACGGAGCGCACAATTTTTTCGATACGTTGAAGTATGCGGTCAGTTTCCGCCAGCGAACTTCCCGGCGGAGTGTCGTAATCCAAAATGAAACCGCCCTCGTCCATCGCAGGTAGTAGGCCGGTCTCAAGATTCATGTAGCACAGAATCGAAAGTGCTACGATGGCCGCGGAACTCATGACCAGCACCCAGGGCCGTTTCAATACGGCGTGCATGGTTCGCGAATAAAAGTTCACAATGCGCCCGAAGAGACCGGAGAGGTGAGCTTCTTCGGTGGCAAGGAGTGAAGCAACATCCGGCTCTTCCGAAGCCGACGATTGCGGCGTCTCTCCCGTCTTCTTGCTGCGCACGAAGTACAGGCTAAGGGCCGGCGTCCACGTCAGCGCAAGGAGCAGCGAAGTGAGCAGGGAAACGGTCATGGTCACTGCCAGCGCGCGGAAGAAGCTGCCGGTCACGCCGGTGGTGGAAATGAGCGGCAGAAAAACGACGATGGGGGTGATCGTGGACCCGATAAGGGGAACCGTCAATTCGCGCAGTGCGCTTTGAATGGCTTGCGAGCGGCTCTGCCCCGCGTCCCGGTGCAGCACGATGTTCTCAAGCACCACGATGGCATTGTCAATGACCAGTCCTACGGCAGCAGCGAGGCCGCCGAGGGTCATCAGATTGAAGCTCTGTCCGGTGAACTTGAGGACGATGAAGGTAATCAGCAGCGTGGCGGGGACAACCAACCCGGCGACCAGCGAAGTGCCCCAATCGCGCAAAAAAAGCACCAGGATGATGGAAGAGAGCACCAGCCCGATCAAAATGGCATCGCGCACGCTGGCGATCGAATCGTGAACGATGGTCGACTGATCGTAAAAAGGCTCGAGATGAACGCCCGGCGGAAGCGATGCGCTAAGCTCCGCGATTTGCGCGTGAACTTCTTTCGCCACGTCGAGCGTATTGCTATTCGGCTGCCGGTTCACGTTCAGCAGCACCGCGGGTTTTCCGTTCGCCGTCACAATCGTGTAGACGGGCGCCACGGAAGGCTCAATCGACGCAATATCGCCAAGCCTGACCGGCACGCCTGCCGGCGAATTCTTCACCACGATCTGGCCGATCTCTTCGGAGCTTCGCACCTGGCCGCTGATCAGACCCAGCGCGAGTTGGTGGTCGTGTTCGATAAGCCCTGGAGAGTCAATTAGGTTTGTCCGGCGAATCGCCTCCAGGATGTCCGTGACCGTGACGCCCGCGGCCAGCAGACGCGCGGGATCGGGCATCACCTGAAATTCCGGAACCCGCCCGCCTTGAATGATCACCGACGCAACGCCGTCCAACCGGTTGATGCGCGGCTTCAAATCGTACGTCGCGATTTCCCATAGTTTGGTCTGCGGAACGGTGTCCGATGTCAGGCTGTATCCCAGGACGGGGAAGGCGGCGAAAGTGAGGCGACGTGTGTCTATTTTTGCAGTCGGCGGCAGTTCCGCTTGCAGACGCGCGGAAACGGCATCCACGCGTTGCAGCGTCAGAATCATGTCGCTATTCCAGTCGAAGAACAGATCGACCTCCGCGGAACCGCGGCTGGTGATGGACTGGACTTTCAGCAGGCCGGGGACACTATTGACGGCTTCTTCAATCGGGCGGGTGATCGTCACCAGCATCTGGTCGATGGGCATGACCCCGTTGTCCACGCCGATGATGATGCGCGGGAAATCCGTGTTTGGAAAAACGGAAACGGGAATCGTGAACGCCAGATAGGCGCCAACCAGGCTCAAACTGATAATCAGGAACAAGATGGGCTTCGAGAGGCGCTGAAACCACGGCAGGTCCGGTTTGGCCATAGGTCGAGAGGCGTGTTCGGAATCGGACCGGGGTTCCATGCGCGCCTACTCCCTGACCTTGTCGGCAGTTTTCGCGGAGTCTCCCGCCTTGTCATCTTTGTCCGCTTTGCCGGCTTTATCGCCCGCTTTCTTCTCGGCTGGGGCTGGGGCCGGGGCCTCGATTTTGATTTGCGTCTTGTCCGGCAACGCGTAGCCGCCCGTGGTGATCACCGGATCGCCGGCGCTAATCCCACTCACGATCTGCGCCAGTTCTCCGTTGCGCACACCAACCTGCACGGTCTTCTGGTGGGCGTGTTGATCCGACCCAGCGAGGAGAACATAATCGGCGCCTTGCGCATTCTTAAACACCGCGCCCACCGGCACCACGATGGCATCCTTCACGGTTTTCGCCGTCATGGAAACCCCCACGGTCATTCCGGGTTTCAGCGCCGGGTCAGGCTTAGAGGCTTCCACCCACACCTCAATCGTCGTGCTGCCGGGATCAAGCGCGGGACTTACCAGGCTCACGCGCCCTTTCACCGGCTCGTCAAGCCCGGCAACTTTCAGTTCGGCCGGATTGCCAACACGTAACACCGCCGCTTCGGATTGCGGAATGTGAGCCTTGGCAATCAGCCGCGAGGTGTTCATCACCGTCAGCAGCGGCTGATTCGCCGTTGCGGGATCTCCCTCGTACAGCGGACGATCGGTCACCACGCCATTGATCGGGCTGCGCAGCTCCGAATAACTAAGGGCCGCCGCGGCTGCACGGTATTTGCCTTCCGCCGACAACCGCGAACCTTGAGCGGACTTTAACGCTTGCTGCTTGCCCAGGCGCTGCAAGTCCGCAAGCTGCCGCTGCGCCTGTTCATTCTGACTTCGCGCCTGGGTCACAGCCACTTCCGCGGAATCGAGCTCGCGCCGGGGAATGGCGCCTTGCTGAAAAAGCTCTTTACGGCTGTCGTAAACTTTTTGTTGCGCATCGAATGCCGCCTTCGCGGACCCGGCATCCAGCTGCGCCTTCTGAATCTGCTGCGGAAGACTGGCGTTGACCATGGTGATATACGCGGCATCGGCCTGCTGGAAGTCCCCCTTGCTCGCCTCCGCCGCGCCCGCCAGATCCGCGTTTTCCAAAACAGCAAGCAGTTGTCCTTTTTTTACGCGCGTGCCGCGCTGCACGAGAAATGTTTTCACGGTCGAAGTGATTTTCGGGGCCACCGTGGCTTGTTCCAGCGGATAGATCACCGCCTCCACCGAGATCACTTGCGAAATCGGCCCCCGTTGCGCCGGGGTGGTCCGCACGGAGACGATGGGCTCTTTTTTCTTTGCGGGCTGGCTGCAGCCGCCCATGCCGCAGAGCAGCGCGGCGGCGCCAAATAGGAGCGCCAATCTGCTGGCGCGGTTTTGCTGGTGAGCAAGCATCATCAAGTTCATGGAGTTGTCAGTACTCCCGTGAGAGTTTGCAGATTTGCCAGAGCCACGCGATAGCGAACCGCGCCGTCCTGATACGTTGTATTCGCCAGTGTGTAAGTAGTTTGCGCGTCCACCACTTCAAGAACGGTGGCTTCGCCATCCTTGTAACGCAACGTCGTGAGCCGGAGGCTCTCGGTCGCCAGCTCCGCCGAGCGGTTCAGGCCGCCCAGTTCATTCAGCGCCGTCTCCGCTTCCGCATACAGAGACCGGATCTCCGCCAGCAGTCTGCGCTGCGCGAGAGATAATTCGCGCTGCGCCTGGGTGCGCCGCAACTCGGCCTGCTTGATGCGGCTTTGCGTCGCCCCCCAATTCCAAATGGGAATGTTCACCGTTGCCGACGCGGAGTAACCTAAATTTGAAATGGGCTTGCCACTGATGATCGTCGTGCCGTTCACGCCGAAGTTTGCTGCGTCGATGCCGTAGAAATAATCCAGGGTCAGCGACGGCAAATAACCGGCCCGCGCTCCGGTAACGTCGTGACCGGCTTCCTGTACGAACGCGAGTGCCGCGCGAATGTCCGGGTTATCGCGCGCGGCCCGCTGCTGGACTTCTGCGAGCGTCGGCAGCGGAACGCTCGAATGCAAATCGTCGGCTACTTCGTAATTCTCGTTGAAGTCCGGGAAAATAAGCACCGCAAGGTCGAGCCGTGCATTGAGCAGCGTGAGTTGCGCCTCCTGAAGCTGCCGCCGGCGCTCCTGCATTTGCAGCTCGGCTTTGATGACGTCGGAGTGCGCCACTTCCCCGCCGTGCTCCAGATCCTGCGTCAGTTTAAAAAAGTGCTCACCCTCCGCCGCTGCCTTTTGAGTAGTTTCGAGTTTCTGCTGGGCGGCGGCGAGGGCGTAATACAGCTGTACCACGGTGACCACCAAGCCTCGTGAAGCGATTTCCGCCTTCGCGCGAGCGACAGCGGCGGCCGCCGCTGTCTTGCGAAAATTGGAAATCGCCACCAGGTCGATCGCTTCATGCACGTTGGCTAGGCTGAGGTATTCGTGTGCCCCATTATTCGCGATGAACACGGGATTGCGCAGCGCGTCGCTCTGGTTCGAGATCGCCTGGTTGTTGTAGACCACGCTCGGCAGCAGCGCCGCCCCCGCTTGAAAACGATCTTGGCGCGCCAACGCCGCGTCGGTCAGCGCCGATTGGAATGGCGTGCTGTTTTTCCGGGCGCGGTCCAAGGCGTCTTGTAACGTCAGCCGCAATGGTGATGTCGCGGGAGAAGTAGGCGCTGCCTGCTGCTTCGCTTCGCCGCTCGCGGATATCGGTGGCGCGGGTGTATCTGGTTGCTGCCCGGCTCGCGCCGCTTCCGGAATCCCCCAAAGGATTCCCAGGGCCGTAAGCACGGCAGGCCACATCGGTTTCATATTCACAGCAATTCTCTCATCGTTGGATTTTCTTGAAACACGGCCCCAGCATCATACCTGCAACTGTTGCCGCGGTTCTTGCGCTTCCGGAGAGCCGCTCTTCTTAGCCTTAACCTCGACCTTAACCTCAACCTCGAACTTAGCCTCTTCCTTCTTCGTTTCCGCAGACTCGCTGCAAGGCTAACGCTCTCGAGATAAACGGAGGATTAATGCGGCTCGCCCGAATCTCTCACCACCGCGTCGAACAGCTATAAAGGCTGCCTTACCGCCACTGTCATCCTGAGCGAAGCGAAGGATCTCAACTGATCCATCGTGCGATGACCGTGAGCGCAGGATGAATGTGGCCAGGCTACGCGCGTGCCACTCCTTCACTTGGATGCGGGAAGAAAAGCCGTAAACGTGCTTCCCCCTGAATCGGAACGCGTAAGTTCCAGCCGTCCGTGGTGGGCCTGGGCGATCCACCGGGCAATGGAAAGACCGAGCCCCGCGCCGCCGTCCGTTTCTGACCGCGAGCGCGCCTTGTCCGCCCGAAAAAAACGCTCAAAAATGCGCGGTTGCAGCTCTTCGGGAATGCCTGGGCCCGTATCGGTAATGCCCAAGGCATATTCGTTTCCGGCGCGGCGGCAAGCCACGCTTATGCTGCCGTCCGCAGGAGTGTACTTGATGGCGTTATCCAGGAGGTTGAGAATCATTCGCCGCAGCAGCGGCTCATCAGCGTGGATGGGCGACTCCTGCAAGGCCTCGCAGGTCAGCTTGATGCGTTTCGCCAGGGCCAGCGTGCGCGTGGAATGAACGCAATCGGCCACCATCTCGTCGAGATAAAAATCCCGAGCCGTGAGCGGATACTGTCCGGCGTCCGCGCGTGTCAATGTAAAAAGGTCCTCGACGATTTGCGTCAGCCGCTGCGCCTCCTGGTGCAGCACCGTGAGCGATTCTCGATACTCCTCGGGCTGCCGCGCCGGCCGCGACAAGGCGACCTCCGCTTCTCCGCGCAAAATCGCCACCGGCGTGCGCAATTCGTGCGAAGCATCGGCCATGAATCGCCGCTGGCGCTCGAACGACTGATCCAGCCGGTCCAGCAGGCCGTTGAACGCGCGCGCCAAATGCCCCAGCTCGTCTTTTTCGTTCTGCACTGGCAGCCGCTCGTGCAAATTGGCTTCGCCGATGCGCCCCGCCTGGCTGCTCATGGCCACCACCGGAGCCAGGCTCTTGCGCGCAAGAAAATATCCGCCCGCGCTTGCCAGCAGTATCGCCATGGGAATGACCCAAGCGAACGTTTGCGCGATCCCCTCCAGCATCTCCTCCTGCGGATGGAGCGATTGCAGAATGATCAGCGTGCCCGTCTGGCCTCTCAGAATGAACCGCCGGGCCAATCCGCGATAACCATCCTTCCCGCCCTTCACCTCCCGGAAAAGACGATCGGCATGCAAGGAAGCCTCCGCGAATTTGCGGAATGCCTCGGAAGCAAGAAGCCCCGCCGGAGGAGCGTCATCCGGCGGATTGGTCGCCGGAAGATCATTGCTCGAAACCAGCAATTCACCCGCCGGGCCGATCACCGCGTAGACGTGGTCGCGAAAACGATGTTCGATGATGGCTTCCCGCGCCGCGTTCTTCAACACCTCCGGGCCGGGCTGATCTTCCATTTCGCCGCCGAGCGTGGTCAGAAAAGCGCTGGAAAGTTCCGTGAGGTTGCTGTCCGTATGCTCCACGGTACTTCGCCAAAAAATAAAATAAGTCACGAGCGAGAGCACCACGAGGAAAACCGCCAGCAGCGCCGTGTACCACAGCGTCAGACGCACGCGCACCGAATCAAACATGGCTTTTCCTGCCGGACGAATTGTTTTTCGCGCGAGCGGTACGCGAAGCGCTTGTCTCGCTGGAATCTCTCCCAGCAGCGTCCCCCGCCGCGCCCAACAGGTACCCGGCGCCCCGCCGCGTGTGCAGCAGCGGCTTCGCGGCCCCCGCGTCAATCTTCCCGCGCACGCGATTTACGTACACTTCGATCAAATTCGAAAATACGTCGAAGTTTTCGTCCCACACGTGCTCCGCAATCTCCGCGCGTCCCACCACCCGTCCGGCATTGCGCGCAAGGAATTCGAGCAGTGCATACTCTTTCGTGGTAAGCGGAATATCGCGGCCCGCGCGCGAAACGCTCTGCGCCGCCGTATCCAGCACCAGGTCCGCCACCACGATTTTCGGCGGCCTTAGCTCGCCAGACCGGCGCAATAGCGCCCGCAATCGCGCCAGCAACTCGCGAAACTCAAATGGCTTGGTAAGGTAATCGTCCGCGCCGTGGTCCAGACCCGTGATGCGGTCCTCCACGGCATCGCGCGCGGTAAGCATTAGAATCGGCATGCGCTTTCCGGCCTTGCGCATCTCGTGGCAAACTTCAAATCCGTCGCGCCCCGGAATCATCACATCCAGAATGACGAGATCGTAGGTATTGATTTCCGCTTGATACAGCGCGTCCTCGCCCGTCGCCGCCACATCGACGGCGTAGCTTTCCTCGCGCAGCCCTTGGGCCACAAACCGCGCGATGCGCGCATCGTCTTCCACCAGCAGCAGCCGCATGCCAGCATCATACGGCAGGTGGAAGGAAAAGTGAGAAGTTGGCGGACGGGCCTGTAAGCCGGATTTTGTGCAACACGTCATTCGCAAAGCGAATCACGCGCTGTAGCGATCATTCCTCTAGGTCACGGTTCGCACCGTGACTCCAGCAGCCTACCCGAGGGTTTTCAATTCAGTCCAGCTTGCGCCATTCTGAAAGGAGCGCGTTCACTTGCATGAACGCTGACTCAGTGAGCCGGGCTGGCCCTCCCCTCCTATTTGGCCTTGCACCACGCGGGGTTTTCCCTGCCTCCGATGTTGCCACCGGAGCGGTGGGCTCTTACCCCACCTTTTCACCCTTGCCAAACGTCGCGTGCATGTGGAGCCGGGCTTTAGCCCCGCTCCATTCGAAGACGTCCCGCAGGTTTCCCTGCGCGATGCCACCGTGCTGCGCTCCGCCGGCGGTATATTCTCTGTGGCACTATCCGTGACGCCTCCGCACTGCGTCCCGACTTAATCGGGACGCCACACGCCGAAGCGTGTAACTCTGCCTCGCGGCAGACCCTGCGTGGCGCGTCCCCTGACGTTATCAGGCGCGTCGCCCTGTCAAGAGTTCCGTTGACCGCTCTCCGCTCACCATGAAAGATGTCCACTTGCTCCGTCATGTAGCGCCGGGCTTTAGCCCGGCACCCCATCGCTTGCCTTGTGTTCGTCTTCAAGATGAACGCAGAGCGGTCAACGTGCCTCAGGACGGTGTCCGGACTTTCCTCCCGCCCAGCCATCTTGCGATGACCAA
>JAYVMO010000127.1:0-1727 GCA_043758915.1 Acidobacteriota bacterium
AGCGTCGCCGCAGCCTGCGCCTCTTCCTCGACCACGGCCGCCTGCTGCACGTCTTCCGCTGAACGCCCTAAATGGAAACTGAATTTCATCGACACCCCGCCGCCCTCTGTGGCCCGTTTCGCACAATCAACATCACACGTTGCACATCGGGAAAATAGCGCCCCGCAAGAGGCCCCATGCCTCCTCTAGGAGCGTGTCCGAGTAATGCGAAAACTGGCTTTTCACGAACGAAGAATCAATAGCTTACGGCGCAAAAATCGCTCAAAAGTGCAATTCTCGGACACGCTCCTAGTATTACTACGTTATGTATTAAGGACCGCGTGAGTGCCTGACTTTCGCCCCGCAGTACGCGCAGCAGCCGGTCCAGGTGAAGAGCAGATATTGAATCTCACGGCGCGTCCGTGGCAGGGTCCACCCAGAAGTTTTTTTTGCTGCGAAGCATTTCCAGGGTCAGGAATGCGTGGGCCAGCATGACCAGCGTCGTGTGGTGGTGCCAGCCTATCCAGCTTCTCCCCTCGTAATGATCGAGCCCCAGTTCCTGCTTCAGTTGCTGGTAGTCTTGTTCGATCTTCCAGCGGCACTTCGCGAGTCGCACCAAGCGCCGGAGCGTGTAACGGGCGGGCAGATCACACAGAAAGTACTTCGTGGGTTCCGGTTCCGACTCCGGCCATTCGATCAGCAACCAGACTTCCTGGTGCGGTGGTTGCCCCTGTACGAAGCCGTGCGAAGGTTGTACGCGAAGGGCCAGAAATCGTGATTCCAGCCATCCCTTCGTGCCTTGCCGCCAGCGAATCGTCTTCCAACCCTTCGCCTGGAAAGCCACGTCCCGCGCTGAGCTGGGCCGCTGATTTCCATAACGGTAGCGGGTGGCGGGCGCACCTCGACCCGGGTAAGCGGGAATCTTCGCGTGGGGTGTTTGGGTCCACACTCCCGTCGTCGGCGAGATCCCCACGACATAGGCAAGCTGGCGTGCTTCCAGTTCCTCGCGAAACTCCGTCGTATCTCCGTAACCAGCATCCGCCACCACAATGCGATTCGGCAAGCCCCACGCGCGCACTTGGTCCAGGATGTCCAGGCTGAGTTGCCACTTCGTCTGGAAGACAACGTCGTCCGGAATTCCCGCTTCTTTGCGGCGTTTGTGGTCCTTCGCCCAGCGTTCCGGCAGATACAGACGCCAGCCCAGTGTGGTGGTTCCTTGTTCTCCCACGTGGTGCAGGCTGACCGCCACCTGGCAATTCCCCACCTTCCCCAGCGTTCCGGAATACTGCCGCTCCACACCGACGGAATGCTTCCCTTGTTTGGGGAAGCCGGTGTCATCGATGACCCAAACGGAGTCCGGCTCCAACTCCGCCGTCATGCGCTGCGCCAGGCGTTCCCACACCGGCACCCAATCCCACGGGCTTTGCCCCACAAATTGCTGCAGTGCTTGGACGTTCCCTTCGGGCAAGCGCGCGGCGAGCGGTTCGACGGACTTGCGTTCGCCATCCAGCAGCAGACCGCGAATGTACACTGCGCCCCAATGTCTTCTCTCGCTCCGGCCCACCGGTTCCAGCAAGTCCTTCAAGAATTGTTCGAGGCGCTTTCGGCACTTCTCGACTGGGGCGTCCGTCATGCTCGCGACGGTAGCACCGCCCCGACGCCCTCGTCAACCACATAACGTAGTAATACTAGATGCCATTGATGATGACGCACTTCAGGTTGCCAAAATCTATGGTCTATCTAAGAAG
>JAYVMO010000128.1:0-7615 GCA_043758915.1 Acidobacteriota bacterium
AGGTCTGATTGAGTACAGCCCGAAAGATCGGTTCACTGTGAGAAGTATTGTCGGATCAAATGATTAGATGGTGTTGCATCGACCGGTTGAGCTCGCACGGATTACCGGACAAGTGGTTTCGGGTCCAAAAAGCAACCCATGAGAAGTCCCAGCCGAGGTTTTGGGCGGATTGTCGCCTACTCGGAAACTGATTCACCACCCAAAAGGCGGAGAGGGTCAAGACCAGGTTCGTCGACATTCACACTTGAATGGACAAGGATTGTTGGAGTCGCTCCAAATCTCTCAAGCAGGATGCTCCCCCGGCGCTGCATTGGGCGGAGAGCTGGAGCATTGCGCAGCCGGACGCCGTGCTGAAAATGCCGTAGCGCGTGGCACTCCCGGCCAGCGGAGACATCTTTTAATCAGCTCCAACGAGGAGTTCCTCGAGGAGATGGACAAGCACCGCTTTTTCGCGCGCGCGGAGCGGCCTCCGTGACCACAAGGATAAAGCCGGGGCGATAGCGGTACCCAAGCGCTATTTGCAATTTGACTACGGCAACGCGCGGATTTTGCGCGCCCGCAAAACGCTGTGCTAAATTTTAAATTTGGCGCATTTGCCGCGCAGGCACTCGTGACGACACAGGCACCCACAGAACCGAAACGCCAGCAGGCTCCTCCAGCACCGCGAAAAGTGCCGCGAGTGGAAGTGTATTGGACGGCGGTCACGTACAAGACGGTGGCCGTGTATGTCATTTTGATTGCCGCGGTGGCGTTTTCCGGGCTGTACCTGGCGAAGCCGGACTGGTATTCGAAAGTCTACGGCAAGGTGTCGAACGCGATCAGCACGCCGGATACCGACAGCCTGCCGATCAGCCAGACGCAAGCGAAGTTCGTCAATCTGGACGGCAAAGTACAGGTCAAGAAAGTGAATTCCGTACAGTGGGTGGATGCGGACTACCGCACGACACTGGACAAGGGCGACCTGGTGCAGACCATCAGCGACGGCGTGGCGCGCATCGCCTTCGGAGACGGGACCACGTACACGATAAAAGCGGACACGCTGGTGACGGTGGAAGAAAATATCGTGCAGCGCGACCATTCGAATACGGCCGTGCGCATCAATACCGGTTCGGTGGACCTGGCGACGCCGAGCTGGTCCTCGCCAGATTCCAAGGCGGCAGTGAGCGTGGAAGACACAACCGCGCAACTGAGGCAAAACAGCCGTGCGACGGTAAAAACGGACCCGACTAAGAAGGAAAGCGAGATCGTGGTGTCGAGCGGCAGCGCGGAAGTGCAGCGCGGCCAGGAAAGAGTGGAACTGGCACAGTGGCAGAAGGTGAACATCCCCACCGGAGGCCCGATCAGCAAATCCGATGTCCTTGCACCGCCGGATCTTTCTGCGCCGCGCAACCTGGAGCCGCTGATCGTCGAGAATCCGAAAACAGCGCCGATTCGCTTCGAGTGGAAGCCCGTTGCCGAAGCGGTTTCCTACACCATTCGCATCAGCGTGACCGCCATGTTCACCAAGATGGTGAAGGAAGTAAAAGTTTCAGGATCCAGCGTGGAGATCAGCGGGCTGGATGCGGGCGATTATTTCTGGGACGTTTCCGCCATCGACGCGAAGAAGCAGTCCAGCGAAGTAAGCGAAACGTTTAAGTTCACGCTCGTGGCGCAAGGCAAGATGCAAGAGATGATGCTGGTGATCGAGGGCACGCAACTCCACGGGAACGTGGCGGAGATTATCGGGCGGACCGAGCCGGGCGCGGCGCTGATCGTGAATGGCCAGCCGGTGCCGAATATCGCGCCGGATGGGACGTTCCGGCACTTCACCGAGCAGCTCACTCCGGGAGAGCACACGATTGTGGTGGTTGGACAGAATCGCCGGGGAGGCACGGCGAAGCAGCAGGTGTCCATCGTGGTGCCCAGATAAGAGCGCCGGGGAAATTTTCTTGAGTCATCGACGTGCGCGACTTTGCGCCGGTTGGCATGTCCGGGGACAATGGTAAGTCTGGCCGCGCGGCGACCAACGGCTTGTGGAGCTGGGAAGCGGTGAAGAGTGTGGGGTAAAGTGGAGCAATTTTCTCCGGGGGGACGGAGCAATGAATAAGAGCGGTTACAACCTGAGGTCGGTGTTCAGCTTGTTTTCGTCCGACCTGGCCATTGACCTGGGGACGGCGAACACGCTGGTGTTCGCCGCCGGCAAAGGGATCGTTGTGAATGAGCCATCGATCGTGGCCATCAACAAGTCCACGGGCGAGGTCGTGGCGGTGGGCCGCGAAGCCAAAGAGATGCTGGGGCGGACGCCGGGCAACGTAGTGGCCATCAAGCCGATGAAAGACGGCGTGATCGCGGATTTCAAAGTCACGGAAAAGATGCTGACGTACTTTATTCAGAAGGCGCACAACCGGCGCGTGCTGGTGCATCCGCGCATCGTCATCGGGGTGCCGAGCGAAATTACGCCGGTGGAAAAGCGCGCCGTGCAGGACAGCGCGTATCGCGCGCGGGCCAGCGAAGTTTTTCTAGTGGAACAGGCCATGGCGGCAGCGATTGGCGCGGGACTGCCCATCGAAGAGCCCTCCGGCAACATGGTGGTGGACATCGGCGGCGGCACCACGGACATTGCGGTGATTTCGATGAGCGGCATAGTCTATTCGCGGTCGGTGCGCGTGGCCGGCAACGAGATGGACGAAGCGGTGATGCAATACTTGAAGCGCAAGTACAACCTTTTGGTTGGGGAACGCACCGCGGAACAAATCAAAATGGAAATTGGCTCGGCTTACCCGCTGGAAAAGCCGCTGACCATGGAAGTGAAGGGCCGAAATTTGATCGAAGGCGTGCCGCGCACGGTGACCATCGACGATAGCGAAATTCGCGAATCGTTGAGCGAGTGCGTGGCCACCATTTTGAACGCCGTGCGCGTGGCGCTGGAGCGCACACCGCCGGAGCTCTCCGCGGACATCAGCGACCGCGGAATCGTGTTGACCGGCGGCGGAGCGCTGCTGAAGAATCTCGACAAGCGCATTCGCGAGGAGACGGGATTGCCGGTGTCCATAGCGGACGATCCTCTGGCTTCAGTGGTGCTTGGCACCGGAAAGATGCTGAGTGATTTCAAACTGCTGCGGCAGGTTTGCATCGACTAACGAGTTTTGGTTGTTGTGCTCTTGCCAGCCAATCGTCGCCAGCGGGCAGTCACTCTTCATAAGAAATTGAGTTAACGAGTCACGCAAAAATGATCAGCATTCCCTCTCGACACAAATCGCTTGTGCTGCTGGCCGGCGTCGTGCTGCTACAGGTGTTGATGCTGGCCGTGCAAATCAAGCGCGATTCGCGGGGCCGGCTGATTCGCGTGTGGACGGTCGGCGCGGTGTCGCCCTTCCAGCGCGCGGGAACGTATGGAGTGGGGCACATTCGCGGGATCTGGAACCACTATTTCGCGCTGCGAAATACATCGCGCGAAAACGAAGAACTTCGCCGCGAGAACGACCAGCTGAAGCTGCAAATCACGCAGCTGCAGAGTAAAGCCTTGGAAGCCGAGCGGCTCGCCGAGTTGCTCAAGTTCCGCAAATCGCACGAACAAGTACCTATGATTGGCGCGCGCGTCATCGGCGCCGGTGCGGGCACCGCCAGCCAAACGATCGATCTCGACCGCGGCGAGCGGGACGGCATCCGGAGGAACATGGGGGTGATCACGCCGGATGGCGTGGTCGGGAAAGTCGTGGAAACCTATCCGGACACGGCGCAGGTTTTGCTGCTCACGGATAGGGAAAGCGGAGTGGGGGCCATGCTGGCCGATTCGCGCATTCAGAGTCCCGTGGGCGGAACGGGCGAACCGCTGCTGGTGATGAAATACGTGGCCAACGACGACGTTGTGAAGGCCGGCGAACGCGTGGTGACCAGCGGGATGGACCGCATCTTCCCGAAGGATTTGCCTGTCGGCACGGTCGCCGACGTCAAGCCCGGTAATCCATTCAAGCAAATTCGCGTGCGACCGGCCGCCAATCTCGAGCGGCTGGAAGAAGTAATCGTGCTGCTCACGCTGCAGCCGCTGGAATTGAAGAAAGAGAATGAGACGGCGAATCCGCCAGCGGCGGCGAATGCGCCAAGCGGGCCTCCGGCGGCAAATCCTTGAACGACACATTCGATATTCGCAGCATGGAATCGCACATCGAGGTGCACAAGTTCCGCACCGGCGCGGTAGTGTCGGCGATGATTCTCGCGTTGATGATTCAGGCCTTTGTGCCGGTCTATTTTCCGAAGTCCGCCATCCTCGATCTGCCGCTGCTCATCACCATTTATTTTGGACTGAGCCGCCGCAATCCTTCCACGGGTTTGCTGCTCGGCATGGTCATTGGCCTCTTGCAGGACAGCTTGAGCGGGCCTACGGTTCCCCTCGGGCTCTACGGCATCGCGAAAACCGTCATCGGGTATCTGGCTTCCTCCATTGGTGCGCGGCTGGATACCGAACATCCCGCGGCGCGCTTTGCGCTGACTATTCTGTTCTTCGGTTTGCACCAGGGCATTATCGTCCTCACTCGCCGCATCCTCCTGGCACAACCGGAAACGTGGTTCACCATGAGCCTGGGCATCGCCGCGCTCGTCAATGCTTTCGTTGGCGTCTTCCTCTTCCTGCTGCTCGACCGCCTCCGCAAATCCTAGTACCCATGCCGCTGGTCACTAAGGGCTGTCAGCAGCAGTTCTTCTGCGACACCGCGTTTCACCAGATGCGGCGCACGCCGCAGGCGTCAAAGAGCGTTTCATTGCTGACGACGGGAATGTTTTCTGCCTGGGCTTGCGCGATGAGCATGCGATCGAAGGGATCTTTGTGAGCACCGGCGAGCAGCCCTGCGCGAATGGCATGCTCCGCGGAAATCGGCAACAGTTCAAAACCCTCTCGTTCGAGGTAGCCGGAGAAATCCGCGGCCAGGTCCGCCGCGGTGGCCAGTTTCCCCAATCGCACTTTAGTGGCGATCTCCCAGGCTGACGCCGCGCTGACCACCACGGTGTTCCTGGTTTCCGCAATCACTTTTCGGGCAGGACGGCTCAAAGCGGGATCGTCAGACAGCCACCAGAGCAAGGCGTGGGTATCGAGAAGAGCGCGCACCGCAAGTTACTCCCAGGCTTTCAATTCCTTGGCCGGGAGCGGTGCAAAGAATTCCGGCCCCACGCGCAACTTGCCCTTCAGCGAACCGGGCTGGCGCTTCCCTCTTATCTCGCCGGCGGGGACCAGGCGGGCCACCGGTTTTGATCCACGGGCGATAATGACTTCTTCTCCGGCGGAAACTTTCTTGATGAGCCGCGAGAGGTTGGTTTTTGCCTGATGAATGGTCACAACGCTCATGGGCACTCCTTAGCTAAGTTAGCTTAGCTAATGTGGATTGGGAACGCAACCAGCTTCTCTTATCCGAGGAATCGCAACTTAGTGCGCGAGCAAGAACTGCTTGAAATCTTCATAGGCGCGCGCTATTGGCAAGGACAACTTTTCCCGCATCAGGTAGGCGGCGAGGCGGTCGGGCAATGGCGGGGCGATGCCGATGGCCTTCCTCACCACGTCGGCGAATTTTGCGGGGTGCGCGGTGGCCAGCACCAAACCCTGGGCGGGTTCCGGGTGCTCACGCTTGTAGGCTTCCCAGCCGAGGACGCCGACGGCGGTATGCGGGTCGGCAATGTAGCCGAAGCGTTCGTGGACCATTTTCATGGCGGCCAGCGTTTCTGCGTCGGTGGCGGCGTGGCCCCAGATTTCTTTTTGCAGGTATTCAAGGCGATTGCGGCACAAATCGAGCAGCCGCGGAAAATTGTTGGGATTTCCCACGTCCATGGCGTTCGAAAAAGTCTGCGTTGCCGGGCGCGGATGAAATTCTCCGGACCGCAGATATTGCGGCACAACGTCGTTGGCGTTCGTGGAAGCGATGAATTTGGACACCGGAAGTCCGATGCGCTTGGCAAAGATTCCCGCGGTCAGGTTGCCGAAATTGCCGCTGGGCACGGACACGATCAGCGGCACGGAGGCCACCGGCAATTGCCGGTACGCCGCGACGTGATAGAACATCTGCGGCAGCAGGCGGCCGATGTTGATGGAGTTTGCCGAGGTGAGAAAAGTTCGCTTGTTCAGCTCCGTGTCGGAAAAAGCCAGCTTCACCAGGCGCTGGCAATCGTCGAACGTTCCGGCCACTTCCAGTGCGGTGATATTTTCTCCGAGGGTGGTGAACTGCTTTTCCTGGGCTTCGCTGATGCGCTTCGAAGGATACAAAATCACGATGCGTATTCCCGGCACGCCCAGAAACCCATGCGCGACGGCGCTCCCGGTGTCGCCGGAGGTGGCCACCAGCACGGTCAGCGGCCGCGTCTCTCCGCGCACGAAATAGCCCATCAACCGCGCCATGAAGCGCGCGCCAAAATCCTTGAATGCCAGGGTTGGCCCGTGAAACAGCTCGAGGATGTGCAGCCCTGGCGAAAGCGAAACGAGCTTCACCGGAAAGTTGATGGCTTCGCTCACGACCTGCCACAGCACCTCTTCCGGCACTTCCGCGCCCGCAAACGGCCGCGCCACGCGAAAGCACACCTCCGTAAAGGGCAGCCCGCGAAACTCCTCCAACTCCTCCGGCGAACGACGCGCAATTTCGACGGGCATGTACAGTCCGCCGTCGGGTGCGAGGCCGCGCAAGACCGCGCCGCGCAGAGAGGTGAGTGGTGACTTGCGAGATGTGCTTCGGTATCTCATCGAGTGTCAGTTATCGCGCGCCTTCCGTCTTACTCTGGATCATCGCCAGGAACGCTTGCGCATCCAGCGAAGCATCGCGCAGAGTGGCCACTTCCAGCGTGCCATGCGCCAGCGCCTGATAGCCTTGCCGCCGCGCGGCAATGAGCGCCGGATAACATCGGGCTACCGTTTCGCGCGGGGTTTCGCCCGCTCGTGGCTGAAATGCTCCGCGCCAGAGCACGGGCTTGGGATCGTTCAAATAGCGCTCGATGAGAAGATGCTGTTCCTGCGCCGAGGCCGCCAGATACACCACGGTCATCCGCCGCCGCAGGCGCATGAGCAGATTGTTTCCCGTGTAGATGACGCTGCCGGTGGTATCGAGCACCAGAGATTTTTCGGGTTGTTTCGTGAGCTGCGTCAAGACTTCATCCAGCGCACCAATTTCCTGCGTGAGATATTCCGCTTCGCGCTCCGCGTAGGTCACGCTGTCCGGCCAGCCCATCCAAGCTGCCACTCCATTGATTCCAGCGTATCCGCCTGCCGCCAGACGCTGTGCAAGCCGCTCCTCGATGCGGTCGTCGCACGAGATGGCCGGCCAGCCTCCCGCGGCTAACTTCTTTGTCCAGAACGTTTTCCCAGCGCCCGACATACCGATGAGGGCCAGGCGCGACGGCTTCTCCTGGTATGTTTCTCTGCTCATGTGCGAATGGCCTACGATAGCGTGACACTGGCAACGCGAGCAACCACGGTGATCTCCTGCGGTCTCCAAAAAACCAGTGCACTCCAGGAACCTGCCCTTGCGGACGGCTTGCGGCTCTTCCGCGCAAGTGTTACGTTTGAAAAGACCTTGCTACCTTGAGGCAGCACGAGTCCGGCAGTGATTCGGAAGCTCCGAAGGAATTTTTCGAGTCTTTTGCTTCGACAAAATTTTTCGACGGG
>JAYVMO010000129.1:0-2667 GCA_043758915.1 Acidobacteriota bacterium
GTCGATGGCGGGCGCGCGTTGTGATGCGCTGGCAGCATCCGCGGCCTCCGATTGTTCCTGCACGGTAAAAATCCCAATCGCGCGTGCAGAGATTTACGCGCGGGTGTATTCTATTCTGTTAATTACCGCGATAAATTTGTCGCGCCCCCGCAGGGCGCTCTTGAAACCGTGAAGAAGAGGGGCCAACCGAAGTCATGGAAAATGAGACGTTCACCCAGCCGCATGGGATTCACGACGTAGAAATCCAGGAATGGCTGGAATCGCTCGACTCCGTTCTGGATTCCAGCGGAGCTGAAGTCGCCGCGGAGATTCTCGAGCGCCTTCGCGCGCATGCCACCGTTGCTGGCATTGACCTTCCGTTCACCGCCAACACGCCCTATGCCAACACCATTCCGCAGCGCCTGGAACCGCTTTTTCCCGGCGATCAGGAACTGGAGCGCCGCATCAAGAGCCTCATCCGCTGGAACGCGCTGGCGATGGTGGTCCGCGCCAACCGCGTGGAGCACAATATCGGCGGTCATATCTCCACCTACGCCTCCGCCGCCACGCTTTACGAAGTCGGGTTCAACCACTTTTTCCGCGGACGTAGCGAGGAATTTGAAGGTGACACCGTCTACTTCCAGGGGCACGCATCGCCGGGCATCTACGCCCGGGCGTTCCTCGAAGGACGCATCTCCGCACAGCAACTTGAAAATTTTCGCCGTGAGTTGAAACCCGGCGGGGGACTTTCGTCGTACCCGCATCCCTGGCTGATGCCGGACTTTTGGGAATTTCCCACCGTGTCCATGGGCCTCAGCCCGCTAATGGCCATCTACCAGGCTCGCTACAATCGTTATCTCGAAGACCGCGGCCTGAAACCGGTGACGGACGCCAAAGTGTGGGCCTTCCTCGGCGATGGAGAGACCGACGAACCCGAATCGCTGGGCGCCATCACGCTGGCCTCGCGCGAAAAACTCGACAACCTGATTTTTGTGGTCAACTGCAATTTGCAGCGCCTCGACGGTCCGGTGCGCGGCAACGGCCAGATCATTCAGGAGCTGGAATCCGCGTTCCGCGGCGCGCGTTGGAACGTCATCAAAGTTTTTTGGGGCAGCGAGTGGGATCCCATCCTCGAGCGCGACACCGAGGGACTGCTCGTCAAACGCATGGGCGAGCTTGTCGACGGTGAATATCAGAAGCTGGTAGTGGAGTCCGGGGCGTATGTCCGGCAGCACTTCTTTGGGAGCGATCCGCGCCTGCTGCAGCTTGTTGAGCCGCTTCCCGATGAGGCGCTGCGGCGTCTTCGCCTGGGTGGCCACGATCCGCGCAAGGTGTACGCGGCGTACAAAGCCGCGGTGGAGCACAGAGGCGCGCCAACCGTCATTCTCGCCCGTACCATCAAGGGCTATGGCCTGGGCGAAGCGGGGGAAGGCAAGAACGTCACGCACCAGCAGAAAAAATTAAACGAAGACGAGCTGCGTGAATTCCGGTCGCGCTTCGGCATTCCTTTAAATGACGAGGACTGCATCGAGGTGCCGTTCTACCGTCCGGCGGAAGACAGCGAAGAGATTCGTTATCTGCGTGCGCGGCGGGAAGCCCTGGGCGGCTACGTGCCCAAGCGCAGTGTGCGATCGAAGCCGCTGGTCGTCGATCACGACGAGCTTTTCAAGGAATTTCATGGCGGCAGCGAGGGCCGGGAAGTCTCGACCACCATGGCTTACGTCAGCATGCTGCGCAAGATGCTGAAGGATCCCGAAATCGGCAAGCTGGTCGTGCCCATCGTTCCCGATGAAGCGCGCACGTTCGGTATGGAGTCGCTGTTCCGCACTGCGGGCATCTACTCGAGCGTCGGTCAGCGTTATGAGCCCGTGGACGTCAACACCTTGCTCTATTACAAGGAAGCCAAGGACGGCCAGATTCTCGAAGAGGGAATTACCGAAGCCGGCTCGATGGCATCTTTTATCGCCGCCGGTACGGCCTACGCGACCCACGGCATCAATACCATTCCGTTTTTTATTTACTATTCGATGTTTGGCTTTCAGCGTATTGCAGACTTCATTTGGGCCGCCGCGGATATGCGTACGCGCGGGTTCCTCCTCGGCGGAACCTCTGGCCGCACCACGCTCGCCGGCGAAGGCCTTCAGCACCAGGATGGCAACAGCCATGTCCTCGCGCTGCCGGTTCCGAATCTCCGCGCCTACGATCCCGCGTTCGCCTTCGAAATTGCCGTAATCATTCAAGACGGCATTCGCCGCATGTACAAAGATGGCGAAAATATTTTCTACTACATTACGGTCATGAACGAGCCCTACGCCATGCCGCCGATGCCCGGCGACGTGAAGGACGGCATCCTCAAAGGCATATACCGCTTCCGCGCTTCCGAAAACAAGAAAGCCAAGCTGCATGCGCAACTCTTCGGCAGCGGGGCCATTCTCCGCGAAGCGCTCCAGGCCCAAAATATCCTCGAAGAAAAATACGGAGTTTCGGCGGACGTCTGGAGCGTCACCAGTTACAAAGCGCTCTATAACGACGGCAACGAAACTGAGCGATGGAATCGCCTGCATCCGGGCGAAAAGCCGCGCGTTCCTTATGTCACCAAAGCGCTGGCCGACGCTCCGGGCGTCTTCGTTGCCGCCACGGATTATCTGAAGACTTTGCCGAACATGATCAGCAAGTGGCTGCCGCGCC
>JAYVMO010000130.1:0-5992 GCA_043758915.1 Acidobacteriota bacterium
CGCTTTTTGACTAGCGCGAGCGTGAACCGCGTGCCATACACCGGCACGTTCAGGTCGCGCAGAATGTAGGGCAGCGCGCCGATGTGATCTTCGTGGCCATGCGTCAGGACAATGGCGCGAACCATGTGGCGGTTCTGCTTGAGATAGGTGATGTCGGGGATCACCAGATCGACACCCAGCAACTCGGACTCCGGAAACATCATGCCCGCGTCGATGACCAGGATGTCGTCGCCGAATCGCAGCGCCATCATGTTCATACCGAATTCGCCGAGGCCCCCGAGGGGAATGGCTGTTAAGGACTGCGTGGACTTACTCAATGAGGCTTATTCTCCAAAATACAAGCATTCATCCTATCACACCGGGATTCTGGCCGCTTTTTTGCGAGACGCGCGCGAGAAACAAAATCGCCGGAGCGACTTGCGGCGCGCTCGGGTGATTGAAAAAGCATTGGAAAGCGGGTGTTCAGCGCGGTCCAGAGTCAAAGAAGGCGAAAACTTAAGAAAGAGGATGGTTGGTTTTATTTTCTTTCTTTTCAAAACAGCCGCAAACCGGCGGACTATCCGCCGCTATTTCTCGCCACTGGCGAAGAGATGGGCGATGGAGACGAGAATTACCGCGCCCAGCGTGGCCGCCGCCAGCGAGTACAGGAAACCGCCGCCGAAAATTTCAAGTTTGGTAAAAATCCATCCGCCGATCAGAGACCCGACCAGTCCCAGCACGATATCCGTGATGCATCCGAACCCACGCCCGCGCGCGATTTTGCCAGCCAGCCAGCCGGCGAGCAAGCCGATCAGCAGCCAGCCGATCAAACTGTGCTGCATCTGCACGGATAGTCCCCAGGTGCGCTCTCGGTATTGCAGCAATAAGGTGAGCATGGCGTCTCCTTGAAATGAGGAAGCCTGATTCTACGTGACTGCCATTCTTCAAGCCAGTGGTTATCCTGAGGCAGGCTGCTGCTGCGTCATGCAATGCAGTGTGCCCAAACCCAGGACCAGGTCCCGGCAGGGAATGCCGACGACCTCGCGGCCGGGAAACAGTCTGGCAAAAGTATTGAGCGCGGCGCGGTCGTGCGGGTCGGTGAACGTGGGAACGATGACCAGCTTGTTGGCGATGTAGAAGTTGGCGTAGCTGGCGGGAAGGCGCTGGCCGGCAAAATGGACAGGAGCGGGCATCGGAAGAGTTTTCACGCGAAGAGGGCGCCCGTCTTGATCCTTCATGTTCTTCAGCAAATGGAGATTTTCCTGGAGTGCGGCATAGTTGGCGTCCTTGGGATCTTCCTCCTCGGTGGTGACGACGGTGGTGGGGTTCACGAAGCGGGTAAGATCGTCGACATGTCCGTGCGTGTCGTCGCCGGCGATGCCATTTTTCAGCCATAGCACATTGGTTACGCCAAGATATTCGCGGAAGACTTCGGCGTAGTCTTCGCGCGTGAACCCCGGATTGCGCTGCTGCACTTTGCTGAGCAGGCACTCTTCCGTGGTGAGCAGCGTGCCCCGCCCGTTGACATCGATGCCGCCGCCTTCGAGAACCACGCGGCGGCCTTTGTGAATCGGTTGCCAGACGCGGTGCTTTAATTTGTGATTCACTTTTGTAGCCGCAACAGCGTCGCGTTTGTGATTCGAGTATTTGGCCCAGCCGTTGAAGACAAAGTGGTTGAAAGCCACTTCGCCGCTTGGATTCGTGACGCAGATGGGGCCGGAATCGCGCATCCAGCCGCGATCGGTGGGCGCACGAAAGAACGTGATGGCGTCGAGTTGTGCGCCGGATTTTGTGAGAATGGATTTCACGCGCCTTTCGGCGGCGCCGTCCTGGACGAGCAGATAGACGCGCTCGACGCGCGACAAATGGCGGACGATTTCCGCGAAGGCCCAGGGAATGGGTGCGAATTTACCCGGCCAATCCGTGACTTCGTGCGGCCAGGCGAGCCAGGTGGCTTTGTGAGGCTCCCATTCCGCGGGCATGCGAAAGCCGAGAGAGTGTGGTGTCTTGGACTGAGGGATCACTTTCATCGGGAAAAGAAATTTAACACAGAGAACACCGAGGGCCTAGAGAACGCGGCGAAGAAAATCCTACGCATCGCCCAGCCAGCGGTTGAGGATCGGCGGATAGGCATCGATGCGGCGGTCGCGCAGAAACGGCCAGTTTCGCCGCGTCTCTTCGCTCTTGGCGGGGTCGCATTCCGCGATGAGGATTTCTTCCTTGTCGGTCGAGGCATGGGAGACAATTTGACCGAAAGGGTCGGCGACAAAAGAATTTCCCCAGAATTCGAGACCGGCATCGCTTTTTTCCGGTTTGCCTTCGTAGCCGACACGATTCACCACCGCGGCATACACGCCATTTGCAATCGCGTGGGAGCGTTGGATGGTGATCCAGGCATCGAGCTGCGCCGCGCCAAACTGGGCTTTTTCGTGCGGATGCCAGCCGATGCTGGTGGGATAAAAAATCACCTGAGCGCCGCTGAGCGCGGTGATGCGTGAACCTTCAGGATACCACTGGTCCCAGCAGATCTGCACGCCGATGCGGGCGTATTTCGTATCGAAATTGGGAAACCCCAGATCGCCGGGAGTGAAATAAAATTTTTCGTAGTACAGCGGGTCGTCGGGAATGTGCATCTTGCGGTATTTGCCGAGAAAGCTGCCATCGGCATCGAGCACGGCGACGGTGTTGTGGTACACGCCTGCGGCGCGGCGTTCAAACAGGGAAACCACGAGCGCTACTTTCTTTTCTTTGGCAACTTGCGCCAATCTTTCCGTGGTGGCGCCAGGCACGGGTTCGGCCAGGTTGAAGAGTTCGGGGTCCTCGGTGCGGCAAAAATATTCGCCACGAAATAATTCGTGAAGAGAAATAATCTGCGCGCCGCGGGAGGCTGCTTCTCGTATCTTGTCGATGGCACGCGCCAGGTTCTCTTTCGCGTTCGCCGTGCACTTCATCTGCACCAGGCCGATGGTGAATTTATCTGCCATAATCTTCGTAGTCTAACATGAGCGCGAAAAAGTTCCCGTCGCGCGGTTTGTTCTTTCTTTTGCGCCGCGTTTGTACTATCAATTTGCTGGGCAGGCAAGATTGTTTATGAAAGTGACGCCTGGTCGTTGCGACGCGTTCACTGGAAATTGATTCTCGAGGAGAAGCGATGGCCAAGCAGCAAAAGAAAAAAGCATCCGGGGCACAGGCGTACAAGACCGTGACCGGGCGCGTGCTGCACGATCCGGTGAAAGATAAACTCCGCCCGATCTATCCGCTGGACCTTTCCAAGTGCCGCACCATCGACCAATTGGTGCGCGCGATGGGCGATACGGCCTTCACCGGCCGGCAGGTGGGAGACGCCGCAGACGTTTTGGAAGCCATGGCCCGGGACAAGGATTGTTTTGTGGTCATGACGCTTTCCGGCGCGCTCACGGTGGGAAAGATGGGATTGATCTTCTGCGATTTGATCGAGTCGGGGATTGTAAACGCCATCGTCTCGACAGGCGCGCTGATGGCCCATGGACTCGTGGAAGCCACGGGGCGATCGCATTTCCGTTACGACGAAAAGATGGACGATACGGCGCTGTTTCACGCGGGCTACAACCGCGTCTACGATTCGCTCGAGCCGGAAGTGAATCTGGACCACGTGGAAGAAGTGATGGACCTGATACTGAAAGATTGGGATTCCGAGGACGTGGCGTGCAGTTGGAAGATTCACCGGCGCATTGGAGAATATTTAACGAAGCACTCGCCGGGGCGGGGAATTTTGAAGTCGGCGTATGAACATAACGTCCCGGTGTTTGTGCCGGCGTTCACGGATTCCGAACTGGGAATTGATTTCGCGTTGCATAAAATCGCCCGGCAGCGGGAGCAGCGCCCGCTACTGCGCTTCGATCCCTTCGAGGATTTCGAGAAATTCGCGGACACCATGCTGTCCACGAAGCGCATGGGCATTTTCACTATTGGCGGCGGAGTGCCGCGCAACTGGTCGCAGCAATTTGGCGTGTACGCGGAATTGCTGGCGCGCCGCGGGTACAAGAAGCTGCCGCTCAAGCGTTACAACTATGGGCTGCGCATCTGCCCCGAGCCGGTGCATTGGGGCGGACTCAGCGGCAGCACCTACACCGAAGCCGTTTCCTGGGGAAAGTTTGTCCCGCCGGAAGAAGGCGGACGGTTCGCCGAAGTGTTTGACGACGCCACGGTGGCGCTGCCGCTGATCGTGGGCGCCGTGCTGGACCGCATCGGCTACTTCCAGCAAAAAAAATAGGAGCGCCACATGTCAGCTAAGAGGGCAGCCAAGCGGCAGTCGTTGTACGCCGTGCATCCCGGCCTGGCGATGGGGCAAAAGTGGATCGCCGAATTGAAAAACAAAGCCGGGCGATCACGGGAAGACTGGATCGCGCTAGTCAGGAAAGTACGAATTGGACGCGTAGGAGGTACTGACGAACGCGTCGCGGCGGTCAATCGTCGTCGCCGATGAGGATGGCGGCGCCGAGTACCGTGGTCCACAGCCCGCGCTTGTCTCCCACCGCGGATTGCGTTACCTGCATGGTTCGGACAATCTTGTTCGAAATGCGGTAAACCTCTTTCTTTTCGTCGAAAGAAAGGTCGGGATCGAACTCCACGTTCAGGGTGGTCGCCAGCATTTCCGCGGCAAGCTCTTCGGCGTATTCGCCGGCCACTTCTTCGGTTTCGCCAAACGAGTGATGCTCGGACAAGTATCCGTACATGGACTTGTCGCTCGGCAGCGCCAAGCCGATGCTCGCGGCGATTAGCCGGTGCGCTTCCTTGGTGGAATTTTCGCTGATGACCGTGAACGCCACTTGTCCCGGTTTGATGTGCTTCAAGCCCTCGCTGCGGGAGATCAATTTGCAGTTGGGAGGGAAAATGGAGGAAACGCGCACGATGTTGCACGCCGCAATGCCCGCGTTGCGGAGTGCGAGCTCGAAGCTCGAGAGTCTTTCGCGATGTTTACCGACGCCTTTGGTGAGGAATATTTTCTTAGCAACGAACGCCATGGTGCCGGTTTAGCGCCTCCGTGAGTGGAATGAAGCGAAAACAATTCCTTGCTGTGGAAAAGTAACAAGAAGGTATTGCAGTGTCAACGCATTTCAGGCCTTCTCGATTTTTTGCCGGCTGAAGGGCAACGCGCGGTTACCATCGCCGCGGTCAACGGCGGCGTCCGGAAGCAAGCGCTCCTTGGCGGGCTTATCGGCTGATCGTCTGGCGCACGGAACCCGATTCCGTTACCATCAATCGTTCCTCTGGAGGAAAACATGGTTCGCACCTTGCTCTTCGCCGCTGTGTGCGCCGCTTCCGTCGGCATCCTGTCGATGGCGGTAGCTGCCGGCTCCATCTCCGAGAAAGCGCGCAAGCTGCATTTTTCGTCGATCGTTGTCGACACGCATGACGACACCACGCAGCGTTTCCTCGATGGCAAATTCGATCTTGGCCCTCGCCACGCCAGCGGCAGCATCGATATTCCGCGCATGAAGGAAGGCGGCCTGGGCGCCATCTTCTTTTCCATCTGGATGCCCAGCAAAGTGACCGGGCCCGAAGCGGTGCACAAGGCGCTGGTGCAAATCGATGCCATCCGCGAGCAAGTCCGCAAGCATCCGAACGACCTGGTCCTCGCCACCACCGCCGCCGAAATTCGTGAAGCACACAAACAGGGGAAGATCGCCGCCCTGATGGGTGTCGAGGGCGGCCACATGATCAACAGCGACCTCGCCGTTCTTCGCACTTATGCCGCGCTCGGTGTGCGCTACATGACCCTCACGCACAGCGGCAACGACGAATGGGCGGACTCTTCCACCGACAAGCCGGTTCACAATGGCCTCACCGATTTCGGCAAAGACGTGGTCCGCGAGATGAACCGGCTAGGCGTGATGGTCGATATTTCCCACGTCAGCGACAAGACCTTTGCCGACGCCCTGGAAGTCAGCAAGGCTCCGCTCATCGCCTCGCACTCCTCGTGCCGCGCTCTCTGCGACGCTCCGCGCAACATGACCGATGACATGATGAAGGC
>JAYVMO010000131.1:0-17886 GCA_043758915.1 Acidobacteriota bacterium
GCGCGCATCACCCTCGATCAGCTCCACGAACAGCTCAAGGCCGGCGACGTCAAGGAACTGGGCATCGTCATCAAGGCCGACGTGCAGGGCTCCGTCGAAGTTCTCAGCGAAATGCTGCCGAAGCTCTCGACCAACCAGGTAAAGCTGAAGATTATCGGTTCCGGCGTGGGCGCGGTCACGGAAAACGATGTGCTGCTGGCGTCCGCTTCCGGCGCGATTGTCATCGCCTTCGGCATCCGGCCGGATCGCAAGGCCTCGGACCTCGCGCAGCAGGAGCACGTGGACATCCGCACGCACACCATCATCTACGAAGTTTCCGATGAAATTAAGAAGGCCATGGAAGGGATGCTCGAGCCGGTGGTTACGGAAACCTACCTCGGACGCGCGGAAGTGCGCAATACGTTCCGCGTCAAGGGCACCGGCACGGTCGCGGGCTGCTACGTGGTCGATGGCATCCTCAAGCGCGACGCCCAGATTCGCGTGCTGCGCGATGGCGCGGTCATTTACACCTCGAAGCTCAGCTCGCTGAAACGCTTCAAGGACGATGCCAGCGAAGTACGCACCGGCTTTGAATGCGGCGCGGGCGTCGCTAACTTTAACGATGTCAAAGTTGGGGACCTGCTTGAATGCTTCAGCGTCACGAAAATGAGCGCTGCGGAAGCTGCCGGCCAGGGCGGCGGGGCCTCCGGCAAGAAATAAAACACCAAATTGATCCCCGGAGTCGCTCATGCCCGTCGGCTTGCTCACCCTCGAGCTGCACATCCCGGACGCGCAATCGCTGAAGGACAAGCGCCAGGTGCTGCGCAGCCTGAAGGACAAGCTGCGGCGGCAGTTCAATGTCGCCGTCGCGGAGCTGGACCATCACGAGGCGTGGCAGAGGTCGGTCGTCGGCGTCGTAACGCTTTCCAACGAAGAGAAACATGTGCATGAGGTCTTGCAAAAAGTTCTGGAGGAAGCGGATCGCATCCTCGGATCCATTTTGGTTAGCCAGGCAGTTGAAATTATTTAGTAACCGCATTTGTTGAGCGGATTTGCCGAGACGCCGATGAGTCCAGTCAATCACCGTCATGAACGCGTAGGCGAGGAGATCGCCCATGAAATCAACGCCATGCTCGCGGGCGAACTGAAAGATCCGCGGCTGGAAGGCATGGTCGTGGTCAGCGAAGTGCGCGTCCAGCAGGACATGAAGCACGCGCGCGTCTTCATCAGCGTGCGCGGCACCAACAAGGAGCAATCCGATGCCATCAAGGCGCTCGAGCACGCTTCCGGTTACATCCGCCGCGAACTTATCGAACGTCTGCAGCTTCGCCGCGTCCCTGAATTACACTTCACTCTGGACCTTTCCCAAGAGCACGTGGAGCGCATCGAGCAGCTCCTCAAGGAAATGAAGAAGGACAAGCCTTCCGCTCCATGAAGATTGTCGGGAATCGCGATTCCGTTTTTCCTGCAAGAGAAAACAGGATGGCAAGCTCGTGTGATTGTGCAGCAGGGAACACGCGTCAATAGCGCCGAGCCGAGCTTGATGGTGTTCCAGGAAAATCAAGCTCTCCAAGTACGGGAACGGGCCACGAAAGACGAAAGACTGAGAACCCGCCAACGAAATATGCCACGCCAGCCACAACCCGCCCCCTTTGACGGCGCTCTCGTCATCGATAAGCCGCGCGGGAAAACCTCGCACGACGTTGTCGATGCTGTTCGCCACCTGGCAGGCTTCCGCCAGATCGGCCATCTTGGCACCCTTGATCCCCTCGCCACCGGTGTGCTCGTGCTGCTGCTTGGCCGCGCCACGCGTCTCGTGCAGTTCTATACCGGCCGCCGCAAACGCTACACCGCGGGATTCCGTTTTGGTTTTGCGACGGATACTTTCGATTCCGACGGCGAGGCTCAAGGACCGCCTACCGCGCCCGTCCTCGAAACCGAGACGCTCCAGAAACTCGCCGCCGCGCGCGTCGGCCGCTTCGAGCAAATACCGCCGGCATTTTCCGCAAAGAAGGTGAAGGGCCGCCCAGCCTACGAACTGGCGCGCAAGAAGCAGCCGGTCGAGCTCAAAGCCGTCGAGGTCGAGCTCTATGAATACAAGCTGAAGGAGATCGAAGGAAGCGTCGCGCGCTTCGTCGTCGAGTGTTCGTCTGGCACGTACATCCGCTCCCTGGCGCACGAAATGGGACAGCAGCTCGGATGTGGCGCGCATCTCGCGGAAATCACCCGCACTGCCGTCGGTGAATTTTCTCTGGAGCAGGCCATCCGGCTCGAAGAGCTGGCCCAAGCGGCCCGCGCGGGAAAATTTGCGGACTTTCTGATCCGCCTCGAAAATTTGCTTCCCAACTTTCCGCGCGTGAATGTTTTGCCGGTAATCGAGAAGCGCGTGCGTCACGGCTCGAAGTTCAATATCTCTCTGTCGCAGCTCCGGCCAGGCCGTACGGAGCTCCCGCCCGGCGCCACGAGCGAACTCGATGGCGGCGAACCGAAGGCGCCGCGCCTGCGCGTCTTCAATCAACAGGACAAACTCATCGCCATTGCTGAAGCCGTAGTCCCGCGCACCTATCAGCCCATCGTGGTCTTCGAGCCGCTGCCCTAGTTCCGCCAAGGCCCGCGCCGGTTCGGGTTCACATAAATATTGTTGTGCTTCAGAAAACGCGTTAGATGCAATCGCGCATCCCACGCCACGTCGCGGCTATGGATTCGAGCGCTCCGAGGGCAGTGCGTTGGGATTTACAAATGGGCGCTGGTCGCCGTGCCCCGCGAAAAACGTGTGTGTCTTGTGCTCCGGACGGCGCAAACGGCGGGGCGTGATGAGAATCAGCAGTTCCGTATCTGCGCGGGAATTATTCCGATTTCCGAAAGCGTAGCCGAGGCCTCCGGGAATTTCCGCAAAACCGGGAAGGCCGGTGATGGAGCGGGTTTCCTGGCTGTCAGTGAGCCCGCCGATCAGCGTGGTTTCATCCTCTTTAACGCGCACGGTTTGCGACAGCGTGCGATTCGAAATCACGGGAATTCCATTCACGCTGGAACCGGCCAGCGCGCGAATCTCGAATTCCAGTTGCAGCGTCACTTCTCCGTTCGGATGCAAAGAGGGTGTGGCCTTCACCTTCACGCCCAGATCTTCATACTGGGAGCCGGGATAGGGCTGCTGCCCCGCGTTGGCGCCTCCGCCAGCGGTCGCACCGGCAAGGCTTGTGGGATCCAGGATCACCGTCACGTCCCCCTGGTTCGCCGTACTTCCTTGCGCTACCAGCGCTACGTCGGGAAGTCCAGAACTCGATAGCGTGGCGCTGATGATCGCGGTCGGACCCGTCGGTGTGTTGAGTTCAATACGCTGCGCAAAAGTCCCTTGGCCCAGCCCTAGATAAACTCCCAACGTGCTCGATCCCTGGTTCGTCACCGCCAAATCCGGCACGGTGCCGCTCGCAAAATTGGCGATGGCGATCCCTGCCGGGTTCGACGCGGTGGGCAATGGCGATCCCTGCGCAGCTCGAAATGTCCCGTCCGCATTGCTGCTGCCGAGCAAAATCGCGATACCCGCAGCTTCGTTGGTGGTGGAATTTCCCTGGCTCACCACCGCAAGGTCGGGCACTCCGTCCGCGTTCAGGTCACCCGTAGCAATCGCCACCGGCGAAGATCCTACAGTGATAGGCGAATTCCCTGCTTCTGTAAACGTGACATTCCCATTCTTGTCCACGGCACTCAGCAGGATCGATACATTGTTCGAGATATGATTTACAACCGCAAGGTCGACTTCCGCAGCATTGTTCGCCGTATTGATGATCTTATTCCGGAAATTTCCGCTGACTAGCGCGACCGGCCCTTTCTCCGAGATCGCACCACTATTCGTCAGCTTGAAGGGTGAGCCCGGAAACGCCGTGAACGTGCCATTTCCCTGACCCCTGAAAAGCGAAATCGAATTGTCTCCCTGATTCGCCACGGCGATATCCAAAAAGCCGTCTCCATTGAAGTCGGCAATCACCACCGAACTCGGATTTGCCCCCACGGCAATGGGCGAACCCGGCGCTTTGGTAAACGTGCCGTTGGCTTTGCCCGTTGCGTCGGCGTTGCCCAGCAACACGGAAATATTGTTCGACGTGGAATTCACCAGCACCACGTCGGGCGGCTGAGCGGTGGCGAACTGTTTGCTGTCATTGCGAAAAATCCCCGTGCCGATGGCCACCTGTCCGGTTTCGTTGCTATTCAGCAGGATAGGCGCCGGCGTGACCTGAACGAAGTTCCCCTTATCCTGATTGCGCAAAATCGTGAAGGTATTCACGTTCGGACCGTTAAACACCACCGCCAGATCCGGCAGGTTGCCGCCGGTGAAGTTGTTCGCTGCCAACGCGGAAGGATTAGCCCCGACGGGGATGTTTATTTCCGGAAAATTCGTCGAGCTGGGCACTCCCACGAATGGGCCGCGGCTTCCCAGGCTCCCGGAAAGCAGCGACAGCGTGACGGGAAACCGGTCGCCGACAAAAAAAGTAGCAGGTTTGCCGTCTTGTGCCCGCAGCAGCACCTGCCGCCCGCTGCGCACCAGCGAGAGCGAATCAGAAAAGCTTGCGGAGGTGACCGGAAGGGTTAGTAGAAAGGTCGAGAGGCCGCCCCCCAGCGGAATCACGCTTGGAATCCTCGAAAACCCCTTTGCCGCGAAGACTTGCTGGATGTTGGTAAGCAAGTTCGCGAGGTCCGTCGACTGCTTGAGTTTGTTGATGTCGTTGGTGCTCAACGCGAGGAGCTGTGTCGAAGCTGGCGGCGTAATTCCCAGTTCGCGCGCCTTGTTGTGGTCTACCTCGAGCAGCTCGATCTCCAGCAACATTTCGCCGCGCGCTTGTTCGAGCTCGCCGATCAACCTGCCGGCCAGCGCCACTTTCCCTGGCGAATCGCGCATGGTGATCGTGCGGGTATGCGTATCGAGGTTGATGTGCGTTGCACCGGTAATGTCGCGCAAAATGCGCAGCAGGTCCGGCATGTCCTCGGGGCCTGTCGCCGCCGGCAAACCAAACGTCTGTTCGACCTCAAGTCCATACTGCTTACGTTTCTCCGGGGTATCGGCCGCCACGAAGAGCAGCTTGGCGTCCAGCGGCCGCCAGAACGTGCCGGTCTGCTCGCCCAGGAGCGACATCGCCGTGAAAAAATCGACGTCATCCACGCGCAGCTTCACGTCTTTCACCGCCAGGTCCGGGTCAAACGCGGCCTTCACGCCGAAAAGCAGCGCCATCTGTTCGTATACTGTCTTCGTGTCTCCACGAAAATTGAAACCGTGTTTCCCGCCGTCCGGCTTGAGCTGCGGCAGTCCGGGAATTTCTGTGTTGACCGGGTTGGCTGGCTTCTCCTCCATGGACTGCATCTGCGCCAGCCGCTCCCTCACGATCGTGTCTCCTGGATCAATGCGTAGAGCCGCGCCAAGCTCTTCGGTAGCCTTGTCCATCTCTCCTGCGAGCGCGTCCCGTTCAGCGGCATTCACATGGTCCCGCACCAGCTTCGACCGCAGCGCAGCCCCTCGCCCTACGATAGCCATATCCTGCGGCGCATAGCGTGCGGCTTCCTCGTAGAAGGCCAGCGCATCGCTGAATCTCCCTTCGGCCGCGACTTTGTCACCCCGTTCGGCCGCTTTCTGAGCCCGTTTGGGATTGGGGCGCACCCCGGCCTCGGCTGCGGCCTGGTTCCGTGCGATGGGGAGAGGCTGTGCGCCGGCCTGCGCGCAGACCAGCAGGACCGAAAGGAAGAGAGAAGCGCCTTGGCGCATGGGGCCGCAGGTCATAGGTAGATGGGTCAAGCCCTCATTCTACAGTGTGCTGCCGGGGATAGCCGCAGCTTGACGCCGGGGGAAGCCGCGGCGTACACTAGGATTGTAGTTGCAAATCATTTACAACTGGAGATTCCTTGCTCTCGGCTTTTCTCATCGCTCTTCGTGAAGGCGTTGAAGCCTCGCTCGTCGTCGGCATCATTCTCGTTTATCTCTCCCGCACCGGCCGGACGCATCTCGCCCGTTTTGCCTGGTACGGCGTGGCCGCTGCTTCTGCTCTTAGCCTCGGTGTAGCCATCGCTCTCGAACGCTTCCGCATCAGCGAAGACGGCTTTGAAGGCCTGCTGCTCCTGGTGGCCTCCGTCTTTGTCATTACGATGATCGTATGGATGAATCGCGTTGCGCGCCATCTCAAAAAAGAAATTGAGCAAAAGGTCGAGGCCTATGCCGCGCGCGCCGGGAATGCCGCGGGCTGGGGCATTTTCCTCTTTGTATTCTTGATGGTCGTGCGCGAGGGCACGGAGCTGGCCCTGATCCTGCGTGCCGTCGAGCTATCCAGCGAAGGCTTGCAGACTTGGGTCGGCACGATCATCGGCATCGCCGCCGCCGTGGCCGTCGGGCTGTTTTTCTTCAAGGGCACCCTGCGCGTGCCGCTGCACCGCTTCTTCGCTGTCACCAGCGCCATCCTCATGCTCGTGGCATTTCAGCTTGCTTTGACTGGCCTGCATGAACTGAGCGAAGCGCGGTGGCTGCCCTCCAGTAAGCAGGAAATGGCCCTGGTCGGCCCCATTGTTCGGAATGACTTGTTTTTCTTTGTGTTCATTTTCGGCGCGGCGGCGCTCCTCGTCTTGCGCGAATGGCAGTCCGCCTCGCACGCCAAAGCTGCTCAGGAAGCAGCCGGCCCGGCGGAAAAGCGCCTCCTCGAGTCGCAGAACCGCCGCCAGCGCCGTTGGATGATCGCTGCCGCCACGGCATTCCTCGCCGTAATTCTCGTGCTCACGGCGGATTTCATCTACGCCCGTGCCAGCTCCGCGCCGCCCAGCGCTCATCCTCTTACCGCCCTGAACAACACCGTTCGCATTCCTTTAAGCGAAGTGCGGGATGGTTCCCTCCATCTCTATACCGTCAGCGTTGGTGGCCAATCCCTGCGTTTTCTCATCATCAAGAAACCAAACGGCTTCGGTACCGCGCTGGACGCCTGCCGCATCTGCGGTGCCGAAGGTTACCGCCAGGACGGCCAAAACGTCGTCTGTCGGCATTGCGGTTCCGCGATCTATGTGCCCTCGATCGGCGACCAGGGCGGTTGCAACCCCATCGGAGTCCCGTCGCGTACCGATGGCACCGATCTCGTGCTGGATATTTCCGCCCTGGCACAAGCCTCCAAGGAGATCCCGTAGGGGCACGATATATCGTGCCCTTGTTTTGTGTAGTCCACTACCAACCCCCATGTTCCTACGCCTAGTAGCCGATTCCTTCGGACGCCGTCCGCGCCACAAACTCCTCACCGGAGCGGCGCTGGCCCTAGGTATGGCCGTGGCCACCGCCGCGCTTAGCGTTTCGCTTGATGTCGGCGACCGCCTCGCCCACGAATTCCGCAGCCTCGGCGCCAATCTCCTCGTCACCCCGCAAGCCGATTCGCTCCCCCTCGAAATCGGCGGCGTAGACTACCGCCCCGTCAACTCCGGCGCCTACCTCCCCGAATCCGATCTCCCCAAACTCAAGACCATCTTCTGGCACAACAACATCATCGCCTTCGCGCCCATTCTGGAAGTTCCCGTTGACGCGTGGACCAAATCCTCCCGGTCATGGATTACGCCCGTCGTCGATGCCCGAACGACGCTCATCGGAACATGGGCAAACTTTTCGGTGCCCCTAACCGACGGTGGTGCCTACCTTACAGGCGTGCAAAAGACCAATCCTTGGTGGCAAGTTGACGGACGTTGGTTTAAGGATGGGGTCGATGAATGCATTGTTGGAAAATCTTTTGCAAAGCGGGCCGGCGTCAGGCTCGGAGATACCTTGCACATTGGAACTCCGCAGCAGAATCTCCCTCTGATTGTTACGGGCTTCCTCAGCACCGGTGGTCCCGAAGATGAAGCCATAGTCTCAACGCTGGCAATCGCGCAGAGGCTTGCTGGCAAGCCGGGCGAATATCGCAAACTGTATGTCAGCGCGCTCACCAAACCCGAAGACGACTTCGCCCGCCGCGATCCAAAAGCAATGTCTCCCGATGAACTGGAGCGCTGGTCCTGCAGCCCGTACGTCTCCTCGATCGCCTACTCCATCAAGCAAGTTCTCCCCGGGACCGACGTCCGCGTCATTCGCCGCGTCGCGGAAGGCGAAGGTAACATTCTCACGCGCGTGCGCCTGTTACTTTGGCTGGTCACCGGCGCAGCCCTCCTCGCCGCGGCGCTGGCCGTCGGTGCATCCTCGGCGGCTTCCGTCATCGAGCGCCGCACGGAAATCGGCCTGATGAAAGCGCTGGGCGCGGGCTCCAGCACTGTTGGTTTTCTCCTCGCCGCGGAACAGCTTTTCCTGGCGCTCCTCGCTGGAGGAGCGGGCTACGCCCTGGGCATCATTCTCGCGCGCTTGCTAGGCGAAAAAATATTCGGCGCCGCACCGGAGCCCTCGCTCCTCGTCTTCTTTGTGGTCCTCGCGCTCGCCGCCATTGTCACCCTTCTTGGCAGCGCCCTTCCTCTGCGCCGCGCCTCCCGCTACGAGCCCGCGCCCATCCTGCGAGGCGAATGATGAACGAATCTCGCACCACCAATCGCCGAATGTTCTGGCGCATCCTCCGCCGCCTTCTCGGCGCCAACCGCGGACGCCTTTTCGTCATGCTCCTGGCCCTCGGCTCGGGTGCCACGATCACTTCCGCACTCCTCAATCTCCAGGTCGACGCCAAGCGCCGCCTCACCACAGAATTCCGCGCCTTCGGTCCCAACGCCATCGTGGCGCCGCGCAATACTCAGCCAAGCTCGCCCGTCTCGGATACTCTGGACGAATCGATTCTCTCGATCATACCGCCCAAGCCACAAGGCTCGAATTTCTTTGGTATTCCCTTTCTCTACCTGACGGCAAACGTTGCTTCGCGGAAGTCTCCACACGGAACTCAAGCCGTGGTCGCCGGGACGCTTCTCGATCTATTAGTCTGGACCGAACCCGGCGCGAAGACGGTCTCCGAAAGCCTCCCAATCGCTTCCGATGCATCCTGCTATGCAGGTGTAAACCTGGCGAAGAATTTGCAACTCGAATCGGGATCCGCCGTCCAGCTCACGAACGGAGAGAAAGCAGAAAAATGTGTCGTTGCTGGTGTTCTCTCCACTGGCGGCCCCGCGGACAGCCAGATATTCCTGTCTCTAGATGTCGCCCAGCGATTGGCAGGTCTTCCGGGACGCTTAAGCGTCGTGCAACTCGTCGTTGGCGGGACACCACAGGAGATAGAAAATCGCATTGCCGCTCTCTCCAAACAATTGCCCCAAGCCGAAGTGCGCCCCATCCGCCAATTCACCGAAGGCGAAGCCAAAATATACAACCGCATCTCCGGCTTGCTCACCTTTACCGTCGCTCTCGTCCTCGTTCTCACCGCCCTCTGTGTTCTCGCCGCCATGACCAACGTCGCCATGGAACGCCGCAACGATGTCGGCCTGATGAAAGCCCTAGGCGGAGCCTCTCGCCGCGTCTTGCGCCTCTTCCTCGCCGAAGCCGCGCTCCTCGGACTCGTTGGTGGAATGCTCGGCGCTGCCGCTGGCATCTTCCTCTCCGTCGGACTCGGCAAGGCGGTGTTCGGCGTTGCAGCGCGCCCGCGCCTGGTTGTGTATCCTATAGCTGTGGCGCTTACCATCCTGGTCGCGGTTCTAAGTGCCTATCCTCTCCGTCGTCTCGCCGCCATCCGCCCCGCCTCCGTCTTCCGAGGTGAAGCGTGACCCCCCAGGTGGTCATCGAAAATCTTGTGAAGCGCTATGGCGTGCTGCAAGCGCTGGCCGCCGTCAGCTTCACTGTCGAAGCCGGCGAATGGGTCGCCCTCATGGGCCCCTCCGGCTCTGGCAAGACCACGCTCATCAACATTCTCGGCGGCCTCGATACGCTAACCTCCGGCCGCGCTGTCGTTGGCGGTGTCGACCTTTCGAAACTCCGCGAAAGCGCATTGGTTCGCTTCCGCGCCGAAAAAGTCGGCTTCGTCTTCCAGCAATTTCATCTCGTCTCGTATCTCACCGCCCTCGAAAACGTCATGCTCGCCCAGTATTTCCATAGCGTCACCGACGAAGCGCAAGCCGAAGAAGCCTTGAAGCGCGTCGGCCTCGCCGACCGCCTCACGCATCTTCCTGCAAATCTTTCCGGCGGCGAACAGCAACGCGTGGCCATCGCTCGCGCCCTCATCAATCAGCCAAAAATCATCCTGGCCGACGAGCCCACCGGAAATCTCGACGAAGCCAACGAGGAAATCATCATCCAGTTGTTCCGCGAACTGCACAACGCCGGCCACACCATCCTCATGGTCACCCACGATCCCGACATCGCGCGTCAAGCCGACCGCCGCATCGAACTCGCCCACGGCCATCTCCATTTCGATACCGCCCAGCACGGCCCCAGCCATCCCCTCGCCTGCCCCCTGGCCAATACCGCCGACTGCTGCACCCCCGTTTCTACCGACGACGAAATTCGTTTCGATCATCTCCTCGAACAAATTTGGATTTGCGGCGAGGAAGGCAAGCCCGCTCAAACCGATCATCTTCACGCCACCGGTCCAGCCGGCCAGCTTCCCGTCGTCTCCGATGAGCCCGCCTTGCGGGTTCTTGGGCGCATGTCCGATCTAAAGTTGTTGGAGTTGCGAAACGGTGAAGTGCAGCTTACTCCCGTGGGCAGCCGTCGTGCTCGCGACGTTGTCCGTCGCCACCGCCTCGCCGAGCGCCTCTTCAAGGACACCTTCTCCGTCGACGATTCCGAAGTCCATACGCAAGCCTGCAAATTCGAACACATCATCAGCCCCCAACTGGACCAGCGTATCTGCACCTTCCTCGGCCACCCGAAAACCTGTCCCCACGGCAATCCCATTCCCCCGGGAGATTGTTGCGACACCAATCCCAAATCCCTGTAGTGGCGAATCTTTAGATTCGCCATCTCCCCTAATCCGTCAGTAGCGGTGGTGACTGGCGCATAGGGTTTGGAAATCTGGTTTGTTGCAGGCCTAGAGCTTTTTTAATTTAAGTAGTTACAGTTTATGCGACAATACTCCTGCTTGTAGAGAGGAGGCACAGATGCAAGCCTATTCGCAGGATTTACGCGAGCGCGTGTTGCGGGCGCTGGAGCGCGGGGATGGTCCTACGGAGATTGCGCGGCGCTTCGAGGTGAGCCGCATGTGGGTCTATCAGGTACGCAGCCGGGTACAAAAGACGGGAGTGCGCAGCAGTTTTCGCATCGGCGGCTATCGCCGGTCGCGGCTGGCGGGGAGCGAGCCGGTGCTGCGCGCTTGGATCGTAGCCCAGCCCGATCTGACCCTGGCGGAGTTACAGCAACGGCTGGCGCAACAGGGCCTCTCGATCAAGATCGGCGCCTTGTGGCATCAACTGAACAAATGGAATCTCACCTTCAAAAAAAACTCTGCACGCCAGCGAGCAAGCAAGAGCGCGAGGACGTGCAGACGGCGCGGCGCGCATGGCGTGAGGCACAGTCCGCCATGGACATCAAGAAACTTGTGTCTATCGATGAAACCTGGACATCGACCAGCATGACGCGACGCTACGGCCGCGCGCCCAGAGGCCAGCGCTGCAGCGCTTCAGCCCCCCAGGGCCATTGGAAAACGAGCACCTTTGTGGGCGGCTTGCGGCACCATCAATTGACGGCGCCGATGGTCGCCGACGGGCCGATGGATGGCGAAATGTTCCTGGCTTGGGTGCGGCAATTCCTGGGCCCCACGCTCCAGCCGGGAGACCTCGTGATCCTCGATAATCTCAGCAGTCACAAGGTGCCCGGGGTGAAAGAAGCCATCACCGCAGCGGGCGCCACGCTGCTTTATCTGCCGCCGTATTCGCCCGACCTGAACCCCATCGAAAAGCTCTTCGCCAAGCTCCAAGCGCTGCTGCGCAAAGCCGCCCCCCGCACCCTCGACGCGCTCTGGAAGCAAATCGGCATATTGCTCAACACCGTCTCCTCAACGGAATGCGCACACTACTTCGCCTCTTCTGGATATGTATGCACTTAAAATAGAAATGCTCTAACGCGTAAAACCGAGGTGTCGAGGACCATATTGGTTGAGGTTGCTTTGGAGATGTCCACAACCCATAGAGCATTAGGCGGGTACCATTACGAAGTAGTTGAAGTTAAGACACTTCTCCTGATTCCCACAGGTTGACGCCAGGTCTTTCTAGTGGCATCTTAGGCACCCACACCGCAGTGTGGGAACCGGGGCAATTCCAGAAGTCAGGCCAAAAGTCTCCTTTGCCGCTCCAAAAGACTGGCAAACGGGAACTCCCGTCTCTGAGGGCGAGATGAGCGCTATAAAGCGCGTCACACCATTCGAATCGGTGGCAGCGGAAGCGTCAGCGCAACCGCGCGCAGCCACGACAGCTTCCAGGCCGCAGCCCGTTCCCGCTCGCCTGCCAATCCTGCGTGTCCTGCCTCTGCTAAGAAATACGCAACCCCGGCGCTTTGACCGCGTGCCCACCCACGCCGTCGGGATGCACCCCGAGCAGCGCGAATATCCGCGAGCGACGCTCAAGCTCCCGATGCGTCTGCGCAGTGTGAACGGCGTTCCGGAAGATTTTCCGATTACTTTGGTGACGCGCGACATCAGTTCCACCGGCGTCTTTTTCCTTTGCCCCAAGCAATTGTCCGTGGACACGCCCATCGAACTGGAAATCGTTCTTGTGAGCCGGCCCATGGGACGCGGCAACGTGGTCATTGTCACCCTGGCGCATGTGCGCCGCACCGAGCCTGCCGCCATGCCCGGCTGGTACGGCATCGCCGTATCTTACGATGACCTGCAGTTTGACCGCGACGACCACATCCCCTCCCGCTTTTTGCACTCCTGACCATTCTTCTCCCGAAACATCACGCTCCGGCTCCGCACTCTCCCCTCCGCCGACGAGCGCAGGCTCGCCTGCCCGGTCAGCGGAATGAAAATGTCTGTTAATCTCTGACGAGACAGATGCGCGCAAACCGCACCATCCAAGGCGTCCTATTCGACTGGGACGGTACGCTCATCGATTCCTATGAAGCCGATGCCGCGGCTTACCTGGCGATGTTCCGCGAAATGGGCATTCCCTGGGACATCAAACAACTGACGCGCCATTATTCCCCGAATTGGTATGCCGTCTATCGCGCCGCGGGCCTTCCGCGTCATCGCTGGGAGGCCGCCGACGCCGCCTGGCGAAAAGAGTACGCTAATCACCGGCCGAAATTGATCGCCGGTTCCCGGCGCATCCTGGCGCAACTTGTGCGGCGCCACAAGCTGGGGCTGGTGACCAATGGCGATCGCGACCGCGTGACGCGCCAATTGCGCGACTTCCGCCTGACACGGCTCTTTGCCGCCCGCATCTGCGCCGGTGACAGCGAGCGCAAAAAGCCGCATCCCGAGCCGCTGCAAATGGCCCTGACAAAGATGCGTCTCAAACCGGCGGCTTGTGTCTATGTCGGCGATGCGCCGCAAGATATCGAAATGGCCCGGCGCGCCGGCGTGCTGGCCATCGGCGTTCTCGGACCATTTCCGACCGAAAAACGCCTGCGCGCTTCTCGCCCGGACATGCTCCTCGATTCCATCGAAGCCTTGCCGGACGCTCTGAAAAATCTATAAAATCGCTAGTTCTCCTTTACAGAAATATCTGACACAAGAAAGTAGCACTTGGAGTGCGGCGGCTTGCCGCCGCTACGTAGCGCAAACCTGTCGGTGTCTAGGCTCATGATTCGCGGCAGTATGGACGTTCGAGCCACGGCGGGAGCAAGCTCCCGCACTCCAAACTTCACCATAATTCTTCAGCCGAATTGCGGAAATGCGGGTTAGGGCTTTGCGGAGGTCGCCGGGCTGGCAGCAGCGGCCGGAGCCGCCGTGGGCAGCGGCTTGAAGTCTGTCCACTTGATCGTGACGCGCATGGGGAAATCGCCTTCCTTAATGTGCAACGTGCCATCCGAACGCGAATAGTTCGGCAGCCAATATTTTCCATCCACGTTTTCGCGGTACGTTTCAAAAAGAGTGAATGGCAGTTGCTCCATCACGCGCTGGTCGCCCTGGTCCGTCACCCACTTCCCGTAAGTCTTCACGATGTCGAGATATTTCGCGTCCACCCACACGACCCCATCGAAGAGCGCGCGCATTCGTTCCACGGCTTTCGGTTTGACTTGAAAAATATAACAATCGATCTCGTCCACCTGCTCCTTGCCCAGATACTTCAGGTCGTACTTCGCAAGCTGGCTCGTCGTGAGCGGATATGCCGGAACCCGGTCGAGAGCGGCCAGATCTTCCGGCGCCAGGAAGATATGCTGCAGCGTGGACTGCGGCTTTTCGATGACCCGCACCGAAAGCCTCCCATCGCTTCCCGGTCCAATTTCGGTCACCCGCAGCAATTCACCCGAAGGCTTTCCATCCGGGCCGAACTCCTGAATGCGCAGCGTCTTGCGATAGCCGTAATGGGGCCGCGCGGCCAGATTCGCGTCTTCCTTCGCGGAAAAACGCTGGATCACTTCCTCCTCCGGAAGCGCCAGCGGCACGTCCGGCGTCACTTCGGTGGTCACACGGCGGACGTTATGCTCCGGGGGCGGCGTAAGCGGCCCTTGCGGCGAACTCTGCGCGCGCGCCGGAAGGGCGAGAAACAAACAAGCAGCCAACGGGAAAACCGCGCCGAGCAGGATATGGCGCTGCCTTTTCCCCGAATTTGCGATCGCCAGATTCATACAAATTTGGATGCGCGCAGCGCCCCGCTAAGCCGCCTGGGAGGCTTTGCACAAAGAAAGTTTAGCGCATTTCCACTGAGCAGCCCTAGAGGTCAAGATCAGGGCCGCCGGTCATCCAAGTTCGCATCACTCTCTGCTACAATTCCGTGGTTCGTGAGCGACGCGAAACAAGCGAGGCGATATTTCGTTTCCGGAATGGTGCAGGGCGTGGGCTTCCGCTACTTCACGCAGCTTGCCGCGGAAAAGCTGCACTTGAGCGGCTATGTGCGCAACCTGCGCGACGGCCGCGTCGAAGCCTATGCCGTAGGCAAGCCGGACCAGCTCGCCAGCTTTCGTGCAACGCTCCAGCGCGGGCCGCGATTCTCGAGTGTCACCGAAGTGCGGGAAGAAGCCACCAGCACGGACGCGCAGTACGCCAACGAGTTCCGCATCACCTATGACGCCTGAAGAGGAGCCGTTCGAATGGACGAACTGAAAAAACTGATTCGCGAAGTGCCCGATTATCCGAAACCGGGCATTTTGTTTTACGACTTGACCACGCTGCTGAAAGACAAGCAGGGGTTTCACACCCTGATCGACCGGCTCTGTGAACACTACAAAGGTCACACGATCGATCTCGTCGCGGGCATCGAGGCGCGCGGATTCATCTTTGCGCCCGCCCTCGCCTATCGCCTGGGCGCCGGCTTCGTCCCCGTTCGCAAGCCGAAAAAGCTTCCCGCCAAAACCGCCAGCGTTTCCTACGCCCTGGAATACGGCACGGACACACTGGAGATCCACGAAGACGCCGTAAAGCCCGGTCAGCGCGTCATTATCTGCGACGACCTCCTCGCCACCGGCGGCACCGCTTCCGCCACCGCAAAGCTCATCCAGCAGCTTGGAGGAATAATCGAGGGCGCCGCCTTCGCCGTCGAACTCACCTTCCTCAATGGCCGCTCCAAGCTGAACGGCTTCGACGTCTTTTCTCTGATTCAGTACGATAAGTAGACTTCCGCCGACCCGACGGAAAGCTAGCCGGAATCAGCCCAACGCAAGGCGGTTCGAGAAACTCTCAGCGAGAGTGACTGTTGCGGCCGGAACGCCGCTGGCGCAGGGCCTCGAATAGCACTACCCCAGCGGCAACGGAAACGTTAAGCGACTTCACCGGGCCGGTAGTTGGAAGCGACACCACGAAGTCGCAACGCTTGCGCGTCAGCTCGTGCAAGCCCTGCCCTTCGCCGCCCAGAACAATCCCCACCGGCGAGGTGTAGTCGGCTTCCGTGTAACTCTTCTCGGCGGTTTCGTCGAGCCCGATGAGCCAGTAGCCCGCTTCCTTCAATTCTTCCATCGTGCGCACCAAATTGGTGACCTTGGCAACCGGCAAATGCGAGATCGCACCGGCCGAGGCGCGTGCGACCGTCTCCGTCAATCCCGCCGCGCGGCGCTCGGGAATCACCACGCCGTGCGCTCCTGCGGCCAGCGCCGTTCGAATAACCGCGCCAAGATTGTGCGGATCTTCCACTCCATCGAGCAAAACGATCAGCCCCTTCGCCCCGTGACCCGCGCCGGCATTGGCCGCGGCGAGAATCTCATCGAGCGTTCCCGCCGCGCGCGCCGCAGCCAGCGCCACCACGCCTTGATGATCCTTGGAATCCGCCAAGCGGTCGAGCTGGCCGCGGTCTTCGAATCTCACGGAAATATTCCGTGTTCGGGCAAGCTGCACGATCTCTTCCACGCGCGTGTCCTGCCGCCCTTTGGCGATAACGATGCGATCCATCGCGCGCCCCGCTTCGAGCGCTTCTTTCACAGCATGAATTCCCGTCAACCTGTCCATGGAGGCCCTAGTTTACAGTCCGCCGCCCACCGTGGAAAGCGTACCCTCACTCGAAATTTACGCTGTCGCGTAGCGCCACTAAAATCACGTTGTCGCGTAGCGCCGGCTTCCAGCGGCTTTCTTTCTTGGCCCCTCTCTGCGCCTCCGCTCCTGAGAAGACATCCTTAGTCCAGTGAAGCGCAAAATTCCAGAATTCGCGCGCGCGCCGATTTCACCGGCACCGCAAAAGCAAGCGACGCAGCCTCATCAAGCAGTAGAATCACCCGGTCCAGATGTCCCTCGCCCGCGCGCCCCGCAAGCGCCAATCGTAGCGGATGAAACAGTTCGCGCCCGCGCAACTCCAGGCCCTCTTTCAAAGCATCGACGATTTCATGGAAGCGCTCCGTCGTGAGCGGCGCGCCGTCCAGCAGCATGAGCGCCACCTGCCGAAGCACATCCCTGGCCGCGTAACGAGAAAGCACCACGTGGCTCTCGACTCGCCCGATAATCTCTCGCGCATCGTAGTGAAACACGAGGCCCAGTAGATCGCTCAACGCATCGCGATCCGCAGCGTGTGCTCCCAGCAGCGCGGCCGCCCGTCCACACCATGCAACTTGTTCGGGAGAAGGCTGGCCGGAAAGCCAGCCACATTCTGTCAGGATGGCGACAATATCGTCGGCGATAAATGGATTCGCCGCAACCGCAGGGACGTTCACTGGTTCGCCGGATGCCATCGCGTGATTTCTACCCCAGCGCTTCGCCACAGTACGAAAAGCAGAACGGCGCAGCATCCCGCGCCCCGGCGAAGAAACACTTCACTGCGGCGTCAAAGTGGCGACAACGTACGCCGCGATGGCCTCTCCCCGGCCAATCGCGTCGACCCCTTCATTGGTCTTGGCTTTCAGGTGGATTTTGTCGGAACTGACGCCCAGTGCCTTCGCCAGCGCCTCGCGCATTTTCGGAAAATGCGGCCCCAGCTTGGGCTTTTCGGTAATCACCACGGCATCGACGTGCTCAATCCCCAGGCGCTTTTCATCCAATAATTTCTTCGCGTGCTCCAGAAACAGCAAGCTATTCGCGCCCTTCCATTTCGCATCCGTGTCCGGAAAATGCGTGCCGATATCCCCGAGTCCCGCCGCACCCAGCAGCGCATCGCAAAGCGCATGCGCCAGCACATCCCCGTCCGAATGTCCCACCGGCCCTTTATCGAACGGCAGCTCGATCCCGCCAATAATTAGCTTGCGCCCCTCCGCGAGACGGTGCAGATCGTAGCCTATGCCACAACGAAAACCGGCTGACGCGCTCATGCCTTGTGCCGCTCGCGTTCGAGGTAGAAGCGCGCCAGTTCCATGTCGGCGGGTTTTGTAATTTTGATGTTGCGCTCCGAGCCTAGTACCACGTGCACGTCATGCCCCATGCGTTCCACCAGCCCGGCCTCGTCCGAAGCGTTCACGCCATCGGCCTGCGCGCGCGCGAAAGCCTC
>JAYVMO010000132.1:0-5092 GCA_043758915.1 Acidobacteriota bacterium
GAGAGAGGCGCGGCAGAACTGATGACAAAAATATACCGAGTGATGAGGGCGAGCGCCATGTGCGCTGCGATGGCGGCGTTAAGCGCATGGAGCGTGCACGCACAGGCGACGCCAGCGGCGCCAGCGGCGCCGAGATCCGCACCGGCACCGGCGGACATGCCGAAGCCGCGTTCCAGGGTGCAGGCTACGGAGACCCCGAGCGTGTCGGTGGATGGCCGGGAGGCCATGTTCACCACCATGTGCGCGCTGCTGGCTTCGGGATTCGAATCCGAGGTTAGCGCGGACAACTGGCAACCGCTTCGCGCACAGCTTCGCGAGCGCATGCAACGGCAGCAAGGGCCGGCGGTCGAGGCGGTGCGCGCATTTTACAAACAGCACCAACTGGCGGACCCCGGCGCCACGCTGTCGCGCTATCTTTGGTTCGGCCTAGTTTCCGGTCCGGCGCCAAAATTCGAGCCCGTGCTGCGGCGCGACGAACTGCCGCCGGAAGTCATTTCGCTGGAAGGCTTCAGCGAGATTCTCTCCAACTACTATCAGGAACAGAAAATCGGCCAACTGTGGCGCCAGGTGCAGCCCGTTTATAACCGGGAGATCGAGCGGCTGCACGAGTCGCTGTCGCAGATAGTTTTCGTTTCGACCGGCTATTTGCGGGAGATTCTGGAGCCGTCCAGCCCGCGGACGTTCACCGTCGTGGTGGAACCGCTGGTAGGGCGAATTACCAACGTGCGGAATTTCGGGGATCACTACGCGATCGTGCTGAGCGGCGCGGACGAAATCCCCACGGACGTGGTGCGCCATGCCTTCCTGCACTATCTACTGGATCCGCTGCCGCTGCGGTATCCGCACGTCGTGGCCGTGAAACGGCCGCTGTTTGAAAAGGCGGCACAGGCGCCGCGGCTCGCGCAGGATTTGAGAGATGATTTTCCGTCGTATTTCGCGGAATGTACCGTGCGAGCGGTGGAGTTGAAGCTGCGGCGCATGTCGCCGGGCGAACGCGAAGCCGCGCTGAATGCCGATGACGAGGATGGATACGTTCTGGTGCGCCCCTTGTTCGGGGCCCTCCCGAAGTTCGAGCAGTCCGAGCCTTCCATGAAGCTGTTTTTCCCGGATCTGGTGCGGGCCATCGATACCAGCGCGGAGGCCAAGAGGATCGAGACGGTCAAGTTCGCGGAAGCGGAGAGCGCGCAAAAGGCCGGCGATCCGACGAAGGCAGAGGAAGTAGCGCGGCAACAAAGGATGAGGCCGTCGACGGTCCCGAATGATCCCGAGGCCATCGCGGCGCTAACGGAAGGGGAACGGAGCATCGCGGAGAAGAATCCACGGGCGGCAGAGGCTTCGTTCCAGACAGTGCTGGCGAAGTACCCCGACCAGACGCGGGCCTGGTACGGATTGGGGTTGGTGGCGCTGCTGGATCATGACGGAGCACGGGCCAAGCAAGTTTTCGGGCGGCTGACGGTGGGGGAACACGCTGCGACGCAGGATCCCATGGTGCAGGCGTGGTCGCATGTGTACCTGGCACGGATTTATGATGATGAGGGCCAGGCAGAGCTGGCCAAGACGGAATATCAAGCGGCGCTGGCGGTAGAGAGCGGGCCCGAACAGGCCAGGCAGGCGGCGCAGAAGGGGTTGGCGGCGTTCAATGCAGAAAAGCCAGCGGAGAGGCCGTAGGGAATCGTGAACAGCAGGATGAGCAGAACGACCAAGTGTTGAAACAAAGAAAACAAGAAAAGAGGAGAAAGAGCATGAGTGGGATGAGGAGCAAGTGGATTGCGGCGGGTACATTCGCGGGGATATTTTTTCTCGCAAGCGGCGGGGCGACGGCGCAGTACGCGCAGGGCGGGCAAGGGAGCCAGCAGCCGCCACCGCAACAGACGGACAAAGACAAGATTCCGGCAAACAACACGCTGACGCTGGATAACCCGGTGCCGCCGGTCAATGCGGAAGAGGATGCGGCGTTCAAGGTCTTCCAGGATGTTCCGCCGGCGGATTATAAGAAACGCATCGAAACCGGAGAGGCGTTTCTCCTGAAGTATCCGCAGAGCCGCTACCGCCCGGCGCTGTACTCCTCCTTGACGAGCGCGTATCTCCTCACGGGGCAGGTGCAGAAAATGGAAGAGACCGGGGACAAAGAGATCGCGCTGCAGCCCGATGACGTGCAAGTGCTCGCAGTGTTAGGCCAAACGCTACCCCGCGTGCACAACGGAGACACTCCCAACAATCAGGAGCAGGAGCTTGACAAGGCGGAAAAATATTCCAAGCGCGCCATCGAATTGACACCGACGCTGCCGAAGCCGGCAAACCTGACCGATGAGAACTTTGCCACCGCGAAGAACCAGACGTTGGCAATGGCCCACAGCGGGCTGGGGTTGGTTTACGTGCGCCGCGGGAAATTCGCCGAAGCGATACCGGAGCTGGAGCAGTCCGTGAAGATCGACCCGTCGCCGGACCCGGTGAACTACTACTTGCTGGGAGTGGCGAACCAGCGATCCTCGCACTTTGATGACGCGGCGGCGGCTTTTTCGAAGTGCGCGGCGATGCAGAGCAGTTTGCAGGCCGCGTGCAAGGGCGCCGCCGAGGAAGCCAAGAAACTGGGAGCCACCCAGATGAGCGCGCCGAAGTAAGCCTGCCCGTCGGTGGCGGAGCCGAGCGAGTCATGAGCCGGAGCGACGATGAACAACTCGAGCAGCGCCTGGGACACAAATTTCTGAACCCGGCGCTGCTGGAGCGCGCGCTAACGCACAGTTCTGTGGTGCCGGAGTTGCGCGCGGGCCGCGCGGAACAGACGCCCGGTGAAATTTCAGCCGGGAACAACGAGCGGCTCGAGTTCCTGGGAGACGCGGTGCTCGAACTGCTGGCCAGCGAATACCTGCTGGAAACATTTCCGGAATGGAGCGAAGGGCAGCTTTCGAAAAGCCGGGCGCGCATCGTGAATGCCAGTTCGCTGGAGTCCGCTGCGCGGCGGCTCGGCCTCGGCGACCACTTGCGCATGGGGCGTGGCGAAGAAAAAACCGGCGGACGAGAGAAGCAGACGCTGCTGGCAGACGCGTTCGAAGCGATACTCGCGGCGGTTTATCTGGACGCGGGGCTAGGCGCGGCGCGCGAAGTGCTTCGGGGCGTGCTGTTCCAACAGGCCGTGGAAGAGCGCGGCGAGAGCATATCGGAATCCGACCGTAAATCGGCGCTCCAGGAGTTTCTGCAAGGCCGAGGACAGCCGCCGGCGGAATACAAACTCGCGGGAGAAAGCGGCCCCGATCACCAAAAGGTATTCCACATCGAGGTGTGGGCCAGCGGAGAGTGCTTGGCGAGCGGCATGGGCACGACCAAGAAAGAAGCGGAGCAGAAGGCCGCACGCAGCGCACTGGAACGTCTGGTACTCACGGAAGCGAAAGGCTGAGGCGGAATGCCAGAAGAGACAGCGGTACTGACGGAAGAGAAGGTTCAACAAACCAAGCCCATCCATCGCGGGGAACAGACCACATTTTCGGAATACCTGGAATCGCTGCTGGTCACGGTGCTCCTGGCGCTTTTCGGGACGAGCTTTGTGGTCCAGGCCTTCAAGATTCCTTCGCAATCCATGGAGAAAACCTTGCTCGTGGGCGACCACCTGCTTGTGAATAAATTTATTTTTGGCGGACACGGCGCGTGGTACGAGAAGCTTTTGCCGTACCGGCCGATCGAGCGCGGCGACATTATCGTTTTCAAGTATCCATTTTCGGACCATCCCCACTATGTGAAGCGCGTGATCGGTTTGCCGGGAGATCACCTCAAGCTTGTTGACCAGCAGGTCTACATCAACGGCAAGCTGCTGAACGAGCCTTACGCGGTTCACGACGTCGGCGCTGGCTATGACCCCTTTAACTACTCGTTCCCTCCGCACAAGGACGAGATGATCCCGTTCAACGTCGTGCCGGAATGGAGACCCGAACTTCGCAAATACATCGAGGGCGACGAAATCGTGGTTCCCCCCGGAAAATATTTTGCCATGGGCGACAATCGCGACCGCAGTCAGGACAGCCGCTACTGGGGCTTCGTGGACCGCGATGCCATCATGGGGCGGCCGTTCTTGATTTACTGGTCGGTGGATGCCACGAGTGCGGATTATTCGCACGAAAGCACCTTCTGGAGCAGGCTGACAGGCGTGTTCGACACCATCGTGCATCTCCCGGCCCGAACGCGCTGGAGCCGCATGCTGCACACGGTGCACTGAAGATCGCTTGGAATTTTTGTTTCCCTCTGCGCTTGCCAAACGAAACTTTGTATTTTCTGACGAGTCTGCGAAATCCGGACGACATGAAGAAACCAACCAAATGGTGGAAGCTGGCGCTGGGAACGCTCGCGCTGCTGATCGCCGCGCAGGCCGGGGTGTCGGTCTTCGCGCGGACCCGCCGCGTTCACAACTACCTCATCGTGAATCTGGAAAAAGCCTTTGGCCGTCCGGTCGAGGTCTCGAATTTCAACGTGCGGATACTTCCCAGTCCAACCCTGGAGGCCAATCGAGTAACCGTTGGGGAAGATCCCGCGTTTGGGAACGAATATTTTCTGCGCACGAAAAAACTGACTGCGGGGTTGCGATGGATAGGCTTGCTGCGGGGAAAATTTGAATTTGGCACGCTTTCCCTCAGCAGGCCGAGTCTGATTTTGGTCCGCAACGGTGAGGGACGGTGGAATTTGGAACACTGGCTGCCGCCGCCCAGGGCGGCTGTCGCGGATAACGCCCGCGTGTACGGCCCTCCGGCGGTGGGTGCGCCCGCGAACCGCCTGGAGAAGATCAAGTTCGACGAAGGGCGCATCAATTTCAAGACTGTAAACGATAAACAGCCGTTTGCCTTCATCGGCGTTTCGGGAAGCGTCGAGCAAGTGTCGCCCGGGCGCTGGCGGTTGCAATTGGAGGCCCAGCCCTGGCGCAGCGGCGTGGCCTTGCAATCGACGGGCACCATGAAAGTGCGAGGCGACCTTGCCGGAACGTCGGCGCGGCTGCAGCCGGCGGAAATCACCGTGCACTGGGATGCGGTCTCGCTGGCCGATCTCTTCCGGTTGTTGCGGGGACAGGATTATGGCGTGCGCGGCGTTTTTGCCCTGGACGGAACAGCCA
>JAYVMO010000133.1:0-15355 GCA_043758915.1 Acidobacteriota bacterium
GAGAATCTTGTGCCGGATGGCCGTGGCTTCCTCGACGGTCTTGAGGCTGGGGGCCCATTCGCGCCAGGAATCATTTCCATAATAGGAAGTTTGCGAACCGGTGGCCACGATCAGCGAGTCGTATTCGAACGCCGCGCCATCCCGCAGGATCACGCGCCGCGCTTGCGGATCGATGTCCGCCGCTTCGCCCAGCAAAACCTGCGTGTTCTTCTGGCGGCTCAGTACTCCACGCAAGGGCGCGGCGATATCCCCCGGCGACAACGAGCCCGTGGCTACCTGGTAAAGCAACGGCTGAAACAAATGAAAATTGCGCCGGTCGATAAGCGTCACGTCGACAGGGGCGCGCTTGAGTTTCTGCGCGGCGTTCAGTCCTCCGAATCCGCCGCCCAGAATCACAACGCGATGCCGCTCTGCCATTCCCAGACTCCTTGCCGCACGATTTGAGGAACCACGGAAAGAACGCTAGAGGTTCAAGTGGCCGTAGTGCTCTCTCGTTTTCGCCGTTTTCTCCGCAAGCGTGTGCGGAGCACTTGCCCCTCCCTCCCAAACACCGGGAATGGCGAATCCGCACTGGGAACAGGAGCCGTGTTTTATTTGATTTTCGAGGACATCGTGCCAGGAGCGGCGGATCAGCAGAGCCGCGCAGTTCGGGCAATAGGTGTTCGCGGCTTCCGAATAGATGTTTCCCTCATAGACATAAAGCAGGCCTGCTTCGCGGGCAATGGCGCGGGCGCGATGCAGCGTCTCCGATGGAGTGCGCGGTTTGTCCTGCAATTTGAAATCCGGATGGAACGCGGTGAAGTGCAGCGGAACGTCGGGGCCTAAGTGGGTCAAGACCCATTCCGCAAGTTTGCGCGTTTCGTCGGGGTCGTCGTTCAGCCCCGGAATCATCAGATTCGTAATTTCGAGCCACACCGGCGTTTCCTTCTTCAGCCATTCCAGCGTCTCCAGCACCGGCTGAAGATGTGTCAGCGTGGTTTTTCCGTAGAACGTCTCGGTAAAAGCTTTCAGGTCCACATTGGCCGCGTCAATATGATCGTAGATGTCGTGAAACGCCTCGTAGGTAATGTAACCGTTGGTGACCATGACGGTCTTCAAGCCGTATTTCCTGGCTTCGCGGCAGATGTCGATCACGTACTCGCCCCAGATCGTCGGCTCGTTGTAAGTGAAGGCGATCGAATCGCAACCGTTCTGAAGCGCCAGCAGCGGGACGTCCTCCGGCGGCACGGGCTGCGAATGCACTTGATCGTGGCGTGATTTGGAAATATCCCAGTTCTGGCAGAAAAAACAGCCCATGTTGCAACCCGCCGTGCCCATACTGAAGACTCGCGTCCCCGGCAGAAAATGATTCAGCGGTTTTTTTTCGATGGGATCAACCTGCAAGGCAGCAGGCGCACCGTAGCCCAGGCTGTAAAGTTTTCCGTTTTGATTAGTTCGAATGAAACAGAAGCCGGATTGTCCGGAGTGAATGTGGCAATGACGCGGACAAAGGAAACAATGAACGCGCCCGTTGGCTTCCGCTTCCCACCAGCGCGCTTCGTGCAGCGAGTCCGTTTTTCGGAGGATGTTCAGCTCCATCGCCGATCCTCCTCTCTTCTTGCCCACCCATTATAGCGCCGCGGAACTGCGGCGGATACCGGGTGTAGCACAACTTGGTGTTATAGAAATGCGGCTTTCAGGCAGCGCGGCGAACATGCCGTTGCACGCGGCGTCGTTCGGCCGCCCAATCGACGAACTTTTCCATCTGCGCGCGGTATTTCCAGGTGAGGTGGAAGAATTTCCTGGCGTTCAAGTCCGCGGCTTCCTTGCCAAGAAAAGTCTCGAATCGCCACCGCAGGTAAGGGCTATTCCACGGTTTCAGTCGAAAACCTCTGGCGACGATCCAGTAGTACTTCAAGGTCTTGAGCATTTGCTTTGCTTCCGCGGACAATTTAGCCCGCCGAGATGAATCCCGTGTTAATTCGCCATGGGCACCGAGAGATGCTCGTGCACCAAAAGCCAATTTGCGCCGCGCTTCTCCCAAATCCCGGTGTAGCGCACATCCGCTTCCGACGACTTGCCGTCCTTGGTCTTTTCCGAGAGGTGCATGGACACGGTCGTCCAGGCCATCGTCCCACGGCGCCGCACTTTCAGGTCCTTGCCCGCCGTCAATTTCAAGCTCGAAGCAGAATCGAGGAATTCCTTCTGCACGCCGTCGTGGTATTCCTTCCAACTGTGGTAAGCGAAAGGCGCGAGGTCGTAGAAGACCAGGCCGTCGTCCTTGGCGTAAAACTTCGCTGGTGTGTCGGCGTTCCCGCTGCTCCATGCGGCGCAGTAATCGTCGGTGAGCTTGCGGAACGTGGCATCGTCGGTCGCCTTCTGCTCTGCGCGCGCGCCGACAAAAATGAGCAGAGCGCCAGCCAGTGCAAATGCGACGTAGAGCAACCAGCGCCAGCCCTCTCCGTTCCTGCGATGCACCATATCCCCTCGGCCATTCATCTACACCCTCCTCGAATCACAAAAGAAAACTTAGGGCGAGAGATGCCCCCAACGCATGCCGCATAAGCTATTGTGAAACGCTGAATTTTGCAAGGCCGCGCGCGCTGAACGTTCTGCTTGACGAGCGGAAGTGACGAATCTGCCAAAGCTCGATCAAGCACCCAATCGGCGGACCCAAATGCGACTCGTGGCGGGCTTGCCCAGATGCATAATGTGTCCTGCGGCGCGCAGCGTCATCGTCTCGTCGTACTCGCGCTTCACGACTTCGACCTTCGTCGAGGGGCGCAGCCGCAGCCCCTCCAGGAATTTCAGGAACTGCGCGTCTTTCTCGTACACGCACAGAATCTCCGCTCGTTCCTCCGCGCGCAAATCCGCCAGCAGCACCGCGCCCTGCTGCCGCAATTTGGCAACGCCGCCGCGCATGGGCACGCCATGCGGGCAACTCTGCTTATCGCCGAAGCGCTTCAGCAGCAGCGCTTCCACTTCCGGCGAAATGCCGTGCTCCAACCGCTCCGCTTCGTCGTGCGCTTTCGCCCAGGATAGCCCGATGACTTCTGTCAGCAGCCTCTCGGCGAGTTGGTGGCGCAGCGCAAGACGCTCCGCAACCCGCCGCCCCTTCTGCGTAAGGTCGATTCGCCCGCTGCGCTCCACGCGCACGTGGCCATCGCGCGCCATGCGCTTTAATGCCGCCGTTACCGCCGGCGGCGTCACATTTAATTCTTCCGCCAGCCGCGCGCTGATCGGCGTCTGGTCCTCTTCGAGCATCTCCCAGATAGCCTTCAGGTAATCTTCCTGCGACACGCTGGTCTTTTCGCGTCTCAATCCCCGTTCCTCTCTGCGTCAAGAAGCACGTTTGTGCAATTTTGATTGTAAGCCGCTTGGGATGGATTGCGGAAGGAACTCTGACGCAATTACCGGCTCACGGGGCTTAGTTCTTCCCGCGCCGCAAGGCCGGCAATTTTCAGGAAGCGCTCGTGCACCGTCGTGTCATTCGTAAGCTCGGGATGAAATGTCGCGGCCATGATCCGCCCCGATTGAACGAGTGCGGGCTTTCCCGCGTATTCGGCTAGAACCTCAATGCCCCGGCCGACGCGCTCGATAATCGGCCCGCGGATAAAAACCATTTCCAGCGGCTCGTTCTTCAGTTTAGAGGGCGCACAAACGACCTCGCTGGCAATCTGCCGGCCGTAACCGTTGCGGAGAACCGTCATATCCAACAGGCCGAGTGAAGCCTGTTGCGGATTTTTTACTTCCGCTGCGAGCAGAATCGCGCCTGCACAAGTGCCGAAGATGGCCCCTCCATCAGCGGCAAATTTGCGGATCGCGTCGTACAGCCCTTCTTCTTGCAAGAACTGAAGTTGTGTAGTGCTTTCCCCGCCGGGAAGAATCAATCCATCACAGTCGGCGAGATCCGCCGGTGTGCGCACTTCAAGGTTGTCGACCCCCATACCCGCGAGCATCGCCGCATGCGCTTCGAAATCTCCCTGCACCGCCAATATCCCAATCTTCACTTTCTTCAACTCCGTAATTTTCCTTTTGTAGGGGCGCAGCAGCGCTGCGCTCCTGCAGCTATCTACCGCGTCCCACTAGCCGCACTTACCATCCGCGCGTCGACATCATGTCCTTCTCTTCCATCTGCCGGATGTCCAGCCCCTTCATGGCTTCTCCAAGTTCCTCGTGCGCTTCGAGCACCGCCTTGGGATCTTCGAAATGCGTGGTCGCCTTCACCATAGCCTTCGCGCGCGCTTCCGGATCGCTCGACTTAAAAATCCCCGACCCGACAAACACCGCTTCGGCGCCAAGCCGCCGTACCAGCACCGCATCCGCCGGCGTGGCAATCCCGCCCGCCGAAAAATTCGGCACCGGCAGCTTGCCCGTCTTCGCGATCTGGCGGATCAGATCGAGCGGCGCCCCAAGCTCCTTCGCTTCGTGCATCAGCTCGTCCTCGCGCATGGTGGTCAGCTTCTTCATCTGGCTGACGATGGTGCGCATGTGCCGGACAGCCTCGACCACGTTCCCAGAGCCCGCCTCGCCCTTGGTCCGGATCATCGCTGCGCCTTCCGCGATGCGCCGCAACGCTTCACCGAGATTCCGCGCGCCGCATACAAACGGCACGCGATAATCGTGCTTCCAAATGTGATTCTCTTCATCCGCCGGTGTCAGCACTTCGCTCTCGTCGATGAAATCCACTTCCAGCGCCTGCAGCACTTCGGCTTCGGCAAAATGCCCGATGCGCACCTTGGCCATCACCGGGATGGTGACCGTAGCCATGATCTCGCGAATCACTTTGATCGAGGCCATGCGCGCCACGCCGCCTTCTTTGCGAATGTCCGAAGGCACGCGCTCCAGCGCCATCACCGCGCACGCGCCCGCATTTTCCGCGATGCGCGCCTGCTCGGCGGTGGTCACATCCATGATCACGCCGCCCTTCAGCATTTCCGCCAGGCCCACCTTCACCCGCCATTCGTTCCCGGGATTTCCCGTATTCCCCTGCCCGTTCACTTTTTTCAAGTCCATCTCGCTTCTCCTCTCGAATCAAGACTCCATGGCGGCGCTTGGCTGCCACAATCTTTTTACTTTTCTCCGATGATCACAAATCGCGCTCTGCCACGCGCCAGCAACTGCCCCTCCGCGTCCCGAATCTCGCCCCACTGAAAAATATTTCTCCCGCGGTGCGCCGTTTCGAACGCTTCCACCGTAATTTCCTGGTCCACGCGAATGGGCTTCACGAAATCGATGTTCATCTCCGCCGTTACCGCTCGCGCATTCCGGAACCGGCAAACCTTGCCCATAGCCTCGTCCAGCAGCACGGCAATAATCCCGCCATGCAACATTCCCCCGCCGCCCTGGTAGCGCGGCCCTATCACGAAGCGCCCCACGACTTTCTTGTTCGTGTCGTCTTGCTCGAACGTCAGTTTCATTCCTTCGTCATTCGCGCCACCGCACCCAAAGCACTTGTTCACCGGATTCGGCGCCAGCGTGGTGATCCCATCCATTTGCTCTCCAATCCCTGCTTCCAACGAACCACTCGCTTTCGTGAGCATCCCGAGCTTTCCGTTCTGTTTGTTCTCTTGTCTCTCTACCTACGGAGAACTGACGACGGTTTTTTGCAAACCAGGTTTAGACCAACGCCACGCGGCTGCGCTCGGCACGGCGAACTCCGCGCTGCCGCTTGCGCATCTCCACGCGCAGCAGCTCGGCAAGGGTCGCCACGCCGCGCGCGATCTGCTTTTCATCCAGGCTGGCAAAACCAAGCCGCAGCGTGTTGGGCAGCGGGCTCTGCACGTAGAAGTAACGCCCCGGCGCAAAAAGTACTCCGCGCTCTTTCACGTGGATCAGCAGCTCGCTGGCGTCGAATCCCAGCGGCAATTCCAGCCAGAGACACATTCCGCCTTCCGGCCGCGTCCACCGCGTGCCTTCCGGCATGTGCTTGCGCAACGCTTCATCCAGCGCGACCAGTCGCGAAGCATAGACCTTGCGCATCTTAGCAATATGCTTCGCAAATAATCCCCGGCGCAGAAATTCCGCCAGCGTGGCTTGCGCCAATTGATCGGTGTGCAGATCCGTGATTTGCTTCACAACGCGCAGCCGCTCGATGGCCACCGACGGCGCAACGATCCATCCCACGCGCAATCCCGGGAACGCCACCTTGGCGAAGCTGTCGATGTGAATCACCAGGTTCGCGCGGTCCAGCTCCTTGAGCGAAGGAATGCGCTCCTCGCGCGCGTGCAACCGCGCATAGATGTGGTCCTCGACCACAGGTACCTGATGGCGTCCCGCAAGTTCCAACACTTTCCGGCGCGAAGCCAGCGGCATCGACGTCCCCGTCGGATTCTGGAAATCCGGCGTCAGCACGATCAACTTGACACGGTTCGCCGCCAGCGTGGCTTCCAGCGCTTCCACGTCGATTCCCAGGGGGCTTCCTGGCTCGGCGTGCGTCTTCACTGGCACGGAGAGGCACCTGGCCCTCGCTCCATTGAAAATGGCCAACGCGCCGGGGTAGGTGGGATTCTCGAGAATCACCGAATCGCCCGTCCTCACGAACGCTTTGCTGATGAGATCCAGGGACTGCTGGCAGCCATCGGTAATCAGCAGGTTTTCATCCTTGGCGGGAATGCCGTCGCGGCGCAGAACCTCGATGAGCGCTTCCTTGAGCGGCGGGTAACCGTCGGAAGGCCCGAGATTGAGTACGTCCGTGGCTTCGCGGCGAAGCACGGCATTCACGCACGACTGCAACTCTTCGACGGGGAAAAATTCCTGCGCGGGACGCGCCATCACGAAGGACAGCGTGCCGTCTGGCGCGCTAGCCGTCAGCCGGCTCAGAGCCTCTTCCCCGCGTTCGTCGGCAAAGAGCAGTTCCCAGCGGATCCCGTGGCTCCCGTTCAAAACCGGCGGCGCGGGCGGCGTAATTTTCAGCCCATTGCCGTTCTTTTTGATGAACGTGCCGCGCCCCACGTGGCCCTGAATCAGTCCTTCGGACTCCAGTTCCGCGTAAGCGTTGGCCACCGTCGTGCGGTGAACGCCCAGCACGATGGCCAGCTCGCGGCTGGCGGGAATACGGTCGCCCGCACGCAAGTCGCCTGCGTGCACCAGCGCGCGCAACTGATCGCAAAGCTGTACGTACAAGGGGATGTGGCTCTCAGGCTGGAGATGCAGTGGAAGCATTGTCTCTCACCCTCTGCCAATTCTACACGCAATTGGACTGCTGCAAGAGCCAATTTGTCTTCCGCCAGGTACGGCGCGCGGGGCTGCACTAGTTCGACGGCTGCAACCCAAGCTCTCCGATCGTCTCCCCCACGGCAAGGTCATGGATGCACAGCTTGGTCAAATCACCGGGGTCGCACTGGTAGAGCTGCTTCAACGGCGGATCCGTATCCTGAATCTCGTATGTGCCGCCTTCCATGTCCTCCGATTCCTCTTCGCTGGCAACCACAATCGGGCTTCCCCGCGGATCCACCCGAACACGAAACTGTCCGGAAGACGGCTCGTAGTTCGAATACGTGAAGCAATGGCCAATGCAAGCGCGGTCCGCGATGTGTCCTATGAACGGGGTGCGCCACTCAGGATCTGCGGCAATAGTCGGAATGATGCGCGTACCGTATGGCAACCGTGAAACGGCCGTTTCCGCGTTGGCCTCCAAGCGATTCAGCCAGAGCGTGTCCTGGTAGTAGAAGTCGAAGAACACCACCGCCAAAACCGAGAAACCAACGAAATGCCATTTGCGCGGCCTGAGCGAACCCATAAGACACAAACCTAAAATGGCGCTGATGCTCGTCAGGCGGGAAACCACCAGACCAATCCAGCCCTGATAGATAGAAGGATGAAGATTTTCCGGCAGGAGCGCCGTGGCAAAAAACGCTACCGCGTACAATTCCAGCGGGAGGAGAAAATGCCTCAGTCCACCCTCGGAATTTCTTCGCAGGCGAACATAGACATCCACGCCCACGCACAACGCGCCGAAGATCAGGGCTACCCACGCCAGCGAGATATAGCGCTCGCCGTAAGTGGCAACCTGATCCGCCCCGTTCATCCAATAAAACGGCGGCCCCGACCGATCGATCGGGAATTTGGCTCGGTGCACCAAGTACCAATGCGCCGCAACGAATGGTGACAGAGCCGTGAGAGGCACAAACGCTTTTGTCCACCCGGGAAGATTTTTCCGCAACACACGGTACGTCAGCGCTCCTACAAACCAGAGAAACCCAATGGGGTGCGCCAAATAGACCAACGGCGCGAAGACCGCTGCCACCAACCAGTTCCCTGCCCCGCCGCGCCATCCGGCCGCCAGGCCAAAACACGCCAGCCCAATGGAAACGTAGTAGTTCATGAACCCCATGCTGAAGGAATACCCGTAAGCCAGCATGGCAATGCAGGGCGTCAGAAACCATGGCGCGCAACCGCTCACTGCGCCGACGAACGCAAATACACCCCAAAAGAAAATCAGCACACACGCGGAGGCTACGATCTTCTGCGCGGCGGCAAAACCCGCCACCTTCGCCGCGCTGAGCAACGCAACATCGAACAGCACGTTGTTCCACTGCCGCGCAATGTACAGACCCGGCGCCTGCCCCTTCCCGATGAGTTGCGCCAGCCAGGCGTTATAAACGTGGCTCGGGAGATCGCCGGCCTCGATCCGCGCGTGCCAGAAACAAGGAATCAGCACCAAAACGGAAATCGCAAGTACGCGCACCCAGTAGGTCCGCACAAATCTCAAAACGCCCAAATGCAAAGTGGAACCCTCACCCACGCTCATCGCCGCTCCAACAGAAAATCCGCCCGCAACCGGCGCGCTCATACCAAATCCCTGCCAACGTTCGCACAGCATAAGGCAGAGGACTGGGAGACACAATACTATCGACAGTGCGGGGAATAGGAGGGCCGCGAGAGATGGCCTGGCCTGCTACTGACAAATCAACTATTTGGAAGGCTGGTTTTCGCCCAATCGCTTCAGCCGGTCGCGAAGCCGCCGTTGCAACGGCGTCGGCGTATTCGGGTTAAACGCCACGAGATACCACAGCGGCTGGCTGCGGTCCTTGCTGAGCCACGTGAGGGTAGTCGCATCCGCATTCGGATGGCGAGCAACATTCTCGCGGATCGCTCCGTACGCATGCTTGGCCAGCTTGTTCAAGGTCTTGGCGTTTGCACGAGGATGTTCGCTGATCAGGCGCAGGAGATAGAAATCTTCCTCGGGAGCCTGCTTCACCAATTTTTCCAGCATTTCCGGCTTGGCATCGGCACTGAGCACCAGTCCAATCTTCTCGTCCCAAGCCGTATTGATCTGGTTCAATTCTCGCGTCCGCGCATGGATCAACTCTTCCAGGACGCGCCGCTCCTGCTGCATGCGGGCAATCGTCAGGTCCGTGCCTTCCAGCGAATCCAGCACGCGGAGAAGATGCTGCCGTTCTCCAAAAACGATCTGAGAAGTGCGGGTAGTGCCGCCTTTTTCCTTCTCTTTATGCTGTACCAGATCAGAACGTCGCATGGTTTGGCTGCTCCAGTCCAATCCCCTCCCAAGCGTGCCGGAGAACCAGACTATTCACCGCGTCGATTCGCGTTTACGCCACAATCACACTGAAAAAGACGGTTAGGTGGCTTCTGCGGATTATGTCCCGCGCGCGCTGTGGGGTAAAGTTTGGAGCACGGCGTGTGTGCCCGATGTGCAACCTTCCGCAACCACGGAACGGACGGGCCAGCAGGTGAGGAACCCAGATGATCTCCGCATTCCAGGAACACCAGGAAGAACTCGAACATTACGAGCAAATGTTTGGACGCGAACGCGGCCGCCTGGCTGTCTCGCTGGATCGCATGACCAATGCCCTGGTGCTGGTCGGACAACATGGCGTGTACTGCACCAGCCAGCGCAACCCCGCGCTTCCCGCCATGGACTTGCGCATCATCACGCAGGAACTGGCGCACGCCAAGGAGTTGGTGCAATCGGTCATGGAGGAACTGCGCCAGTCAAAGCAGCCGGGCGCGAGCTAGGAAAACGCAGCGCTCTTTACCTGTCACGCTGCACCACTCCGAAAAACGTTTGCCCACCGGATTGCGAGTCTACGCCTCCACCAGAAACGGATTGGTGTGCCGCTCCTCGCCGATGGTCGTACCCTGGCCGTGCCCGGGATGCACAATCGTTTCATCCGGCAGCTGCATGAGCTTGTTGCGCAGCGACGCCAGAATCTGATCCATCGATCCGCCCCACAGATCCGTTCTACCGACACTCCCGGCGAACAGCGTATCGCCGGCGAATAACTGCGGTGCGGGAAGGACTACCTGCCCGCCACCCTTGGGAAGATACAAGCAAACACTTCCCGGAGTGTGCCCCGGCGTATGGATAACCTGCGCCTCGAAGGCTCCCCAGCGCAAGGAATCGCCTTCCCTCAGAAGATGCTCAATGTCCGTGAGCTCTGGCGGAGCGACACCCAGGAACGCCGCTTGCACGTCCATCGCCTGGTAAAGCGGAAGGTCGTCGCGGTGCATCAAAACGGGTGCGCCAGTGTACTGATGAAGTTTGCTAAGCCCGCCGACGTGGTCAATGTGCGCGTGCGTGCTGACAATGGCTTTCACCGTCAGCTTGTGCCGCCCGATCATCGCCAGGATGCGGTTAATCTCGTCCCCCGGATCGACCACCAGGGCTTCCCGTGTCACCGGGTCACCGATGATGGAGCAGTTGCACTGCAGCATGCCGACCGGAATGGTGATGTGAATCAGGCCTGGCGTGGCCGCATCGAACGCGGGCTTGGAGTCGCTCATCAACAAAATTATACCATTCATGCCAGCACGCACGAGTGAACCTCCAGGCAATCCCGCGGGGTCTCTCTGTTAAACTGAATCTCTCTTGAGCCAATCCATGTCCGACACCGAACCAATCCTAGATACGCCCCTTGCCGCACTCCACCGGAGCGCCGGAGCCAGAATGGGGGTGTGGTTCGGTTGTAGGCTGCCGGACGACTGGGGCGATCCTCTTGCGGAGCAAAAATTCGCAAACAACACCGTCGCGCTCATCGACAAAAACTACCGCGCGTATCTGTCCTTCACCGGCCCCGACCGCGTCCGCTACTTGAATGCCATTCTCACGAACAATATCAAGGACCTCGGCCCCGGTCGCGGAAATGTTTCCCTGCTCCTGAACCCGCAAGGCCGCATTCTCGCGGAGATCGAAACGTACGCTCTTGCGGATCAATTATCCTGCGTCTCTCACGCCACCATTCGCGAACGCCTGATCCAATGGCTGGAAAAATACATCATCATGGATGACGTAACGCTAACGGACGAGACGCAGCGTTACGGGACGCTCGCGCTGGAAGGACCTAAAGCCGCCTCCCTGGTCTTCGACTTGACGGGAATCGATCTCGCCAAAATGGATGAACTTGCCAGCGTGGATGCTGCGATCCTCTCCGAGAATCCAATTCCCTGCCGCATAGTGAAGCGCTCTCCCGGCAATCTTCCCGGCGCGGAGTTTGTCGTTGAACGCGAGAAACTCGAGCCGCTCTGGGCCGTGCTGTCGGAGGCCGCGCGCAGCCACGGCGGCGGACCGATGGGCTACTCCGCGCTGAGCGCCCTTCGGCTCGCCCAAGGCGTGCCGTGGTTTGGCTACGACTTCGGCGAAAAGCAAATTCCACACGAAGCCGGCTTGCAGGACACGCACATCAGCTACACCAAGGGTTGCTACACCGGCCAGGAAATTGTCGAGCGCGTGCGTTCTCGCGGCCAGGTAAACCGCCAGCGCGTCGCGCTCATCTTCACCGGAGCTAGCGTCCCTCTTGCGGGTGCGCCACTCACCGTCGAAGGCCAAGAAGTGGGCTTCGTCACCCGTGCGGCCATGGCTTCCTGGCTCGGATTCCCCATCGGAATGGCCTATGTGCGGAGAGATCATGCCGCTCCCGGCAGCGAGTTGCAGTGGCAGGGCGGCACCGCCCAAGTGTCTAAGTTCCCCTCAGCGCTCTTGTCCGCGCATCGCCCATAAAAAACCTCGTCAATCAAATTCTCGCCGCGGTGCCGCCTGCTTGAGACCAACGCCGCCAGCCACGATCTCCGCTTTAAAATAGTTTTCACCTTTGATCGAGCAACCGGCGAGGCGCCGCAGCATCGCGAGCTGCCCGATGTGCGTTAGCGCGTCCGCCACCGGCCCCTGAAAGAGTTTTTCGCCCGAATTGTGCAGCGGTTCATTCGAGACCAGATAGTCGTCAAATTTTTTCAGCGTGGCGAAAAATCGGGCCGCTTCCGCGTCCCACGGAAGCGGCTGCGAATCTTTCCACGCGGCTTCTCCGCGGGCCATCGAAAGCCCCCAATCGAAAAGATCGCCGATATGCGCCAGAATTTTCCCCGGCGTCCGCGGACTGTCTCCCAGAGTGAATGCGGCGAACGATTCGGGTGCGTCTCGCAACACTTTGGCGCCCCGGTAGGCAGCGGTCGCAAGCGTATGGCGCAGCATTTCGCGGGCAGGATCGGACGATATATTCATTGGGAGAATTCTCTCCTAGTCAAGGAAACCTCAAAAACGCGAAGGGAGAGAGTACCTCAAGAGCACGTCAGGCCAAAGCCCGCCCCATTGAATCGCTGGCACAAATAAGTGCAAGGACTTTGGGCAGACGAAAAATGGAAACTGGCTCAGGCTGATTTCCCTGCTCAGTCTAGATTCATAGCCCGCCGGAACGAGCCTTTTTCCGAATCAATCTTCTTTTGCAGTTGGAGTATCGAGTACAACAGCGCCTCAGGCCGCGGCGGGCATCCGGGGACGTAAACATCCACCGGAATCACCTGATTGCATCCCTGCACGATGGCGTAATTATTGAACACGCCCCCGGAAGTCGCGCAAGCACCCATGGAGATGACCCACTTTGGCTCCGGCATTTGATCGTAGAGCTGGCGGATGACTGGCGCCATTTTCTGCGACACGCGGCCGGCCACGATCATCAGGTCGGCCTGGCGCGGAGACGGCCGGAAAACTTCAGCCCCGAACCTCGACACGTCAAATCGCGCGGCGGCCATGGACATCATTTCAATCGCGCAGCAGGCCAGACCAAACCCCAGCGGCCAGATAGAACTCTTTCGCGCCCAATTCACCGCTTTGTCCAGCGTCGTGAAAATAATCCCTTCGTCTTCCAGCAGCTCCCCGAAGTCGTCCGGCTTGGTCAGTGTGACGTGCTTGCCAATTGATGTGCTCATGGTGCCCCTTCAAAGTTATTTTCGCACAGCGCGCGGGGCGAGACAAATCGCGGTTCCCGGAACGAACTGTGGGCCGCAAACGCGGCCACCACTGGCGCCTGCGCTTCACGTCGTGGGTGGAGCTGGTCTTAGGTCATATTCCGAAGGCGAAACAGAGCGCGTCGTTCGAATGTAGCTGATAACTGAACCCGGCCACAGCGCCGTATTCTCTCCCGTCTGCGTATCCTGATACCAGCTCACGCATCCCCCGGCTTGCCACACCGTTCGGCTCATGCGCCGCTGGATATTGATCGCGAACTCCTGCTGCGCCCCGGCGCGCACTTCCATGACCGCCAGATTGCGCCGCCGCATCAGTTTCAGGCACTTGATCACGTAACGCACCTGCGCTTCGATCATCAGCACCACGGAATTGTGGCCCAGGCCGGTATTGGGACCCAGAAGAATAAACAAATTGGGAAATCCACTCACGGTCACGCCAAGATGCGCGCTCATTCCTTTCCGCCACGCGTCGTGAATCTCCACCCCGCCGCGGCCCACCAGCCGCATGCCGATAAATTGATCCGTGACGTGAAACCCAGTTCCGTAAATCAACGCATCGACGGGCCGTTCCGTGCCGTCGCGCGTGACGATGCTCCGCTCGCGGATTTCAGCGATTCTCTCCGTCACAACCTCGACGTTCGCTCGATTGAGCGTCGGATAAAAATCGTCCGACAGCAGCACGCGCTTGCAACCCAGCTCGTACTTCGGCGTCAGCGCCGCCCGCAACTTCGCATCGGCAATACTTTTCTCGAGATGGCGCCGGGCGATCCTCGCGCCGAGTCCGCGCACTAAGCGATTCCCAAGAAAACCAAGTACCCGCCACTCCAACCCAAAGAAGATGAACTTGCGGAAAGCCCACATCAGCCCCGGCACGCTCTGGAAACGCTTCCGCCATTTTTCCGAGATTCCAAAGTCGCGACGCGGCACGATCCAGGGCGGCGTGCGTTGAAAGAGATACAGCTTGCCAACGCTAGGCGCGATTCGCGGCACAAACTGGATGGCGCTTGCTCCGGTGCCCACTACCGCGACGGTTTTGCCCGCGAGCTCAACCTCCGGTTTCCACGTCGCCGAATGAAACGCGGGACCGGAAAAACGCTCGACCCCCGGGATCTCCGGATAGTGAGGAACGTGCAGCGCGCCAATTCCAGAAACCAGCACGCGGGCTTGGATGCGCCAGCTCTCTCCCGCCGTGATGCGCCACACCCCAGCGGATTCGTCCCACGCAGCTCCGTTAAACCGTGTGTTGAGCCGGATGTACGGCGCCAGGCCGTAACGTTCCACGCACGACTTCAGGTATTGCAAAATCTCCGGCTGGCTCGCGAACATGCGCGTCCACCCGGCATTGCTTTCGAACGAGAATGAGTAAAGATGCGAGGGAACGTCGCAAGCGCAACCCGGATAGCGGTTCTCATACCATGTTCCGCCAATCTCGTCGCTCTTCTCGATCAGCAGAAAATCTTTCATCCCGGCTTCGAGTAGCTTGATCGCCATGCCTAGCCCGGAGAATCCCGCGCCCACGATCAGCACATCCACCGAGATGCCGGCAGCGTTTTCCCCCGCAGTCGAGGACTCAGCCATTGTGCGCCAGCCCTATACCATCCGTTTTCCCTGCTTCAGTCTGCTTTCGAAGAAACGCCGCGCTTTCCCGCAGAGACTGCCAACCCTCTGGAATCCTGTGCGGCGCAAGTTGCCACGCATGCGGCACTACCGGCCAGATTTTCAATTCCACCGCTACCCCGGCCAACCGGGCTTTCTCTGCAAGCCGCGTAGAATCGTCACGCAGAACTTCATCGGCCCCCACGTGAATTAATAGCGGCGGCAGACCGCGGAGATCGCCATACAGCGGCGAAGCCAGCGGATTGTGCGGGTCTTCATTTCCCAAATAATACCGCGCCGTCGGCCCGACGTCCGATCCATGGAACATCGCGCAGCGTTCGGAATTCGTGCGCAGGGAGTCTCCCGTTGCTGCCAGATCCGTCCACGGAGAAAAAAGGGCGGCAGCAGCAGGAAGCGGCGTGCCCGACGCTCGAAGGGCAAGCATCAACGAGAGCGCGAGTCCGCCCCCGGCGGATTCGCCTGCAACGACGATGCGCTCGGCCGGCAATCCCAGAGCGAGCAACCCGTGATAAGCCGCCTTGGCGTCCTCCAGCGCCGCAGGAAACGGATTCTCCGG
>JAYVMO010000134.1:0-7558 GCA_043758915.1 Acidobacteriota bacterium
GGATGCCCGTCACGCCGAGCAGGAAGTACAGAATCAACGCGGGAGAAATTAGTCCCAGCCATCCCCACGGCGAGCCGCTGGCAAACGTCGCGTAGCCCACCCAAATCGTCCATTCAAAAAAATAGTTTGGATGCCGCGAATAATTCCAAAGCCCGGCGCGGCAGCTCTTTCCCTTATTCCTGGGATCTTTCTTGAAGGCATTGAGCTGCTGATCCGCCAGCGCTTCGCCCACAATTCCGATCAACCACACTCCCGCGCCAATTTTTTCCAGGATGCCCAGCGGCGCGCGCGTATCCAGGCACGCCAGCAGAAACGGCATCGAGAGCACGACATCCAGCAGCGCCTGAAATTCAAAGAAGAAGAGGAAGCGCAGCGGCAGGTTGGTTTTCCAGTCCTTGCGCAACTGCACGTAGCGTCCCTCTTCGGGATGCCCGATAACGCGCGTGAAAAAAAGATAGCTCGCCAATCGCAATCCCCAAAAACCCGCCATCGTGGCCATGGCCCATTTCCGCGCATGATACCCCGGCGCGGCCACCGCGTAGTAAATTCCAAGAAGGCCGAGTCCGAGCGCCCAGCCGACGTCCACAATGGCCGCATTGCGGATCAGCAAATGGATGACCCACAGCACCAGCATCATCCCGGCAACAATCGCGGCTCCGGTCAGTGCGAGGTGCAAGGCTGCTGCAAATATCACGCGGTCTCCGCTGTCCGTACCACTTGCCGGCGCAGCACGCGCCGCAAAAGCGGGGAGAGAAGCGCGTACGCCAGCGCCACAAAGACCGGCGCGATCAGGCTCCACACCACCATGGCGTGCCACGTGGTCGTCCAGAGCACGCGAATCGCGCCCCACATATTCGCGCGAATCATCGCATAAATCTGAGGCACCGAGATGGGCAAGTGCGGGGCGCGAAAGAGTTTCTCTCCCAGACGGAAAAAAGGAATCAGCAGGGCAATCTGCAAAGGATACATGAAGTAATTCACGATTTGAATCGCGGGCAAATTTAGCCGCAAGACCAGCGCCGCGATCGCGCATAAGCCGGTGGTCCAACCCAGCGCCGGAAACACGCCGAGCGCCGCGCCGAGCGCGAGGCTGAGCGCGATCTTCTCCGGCGTCACGCCCTGCTTCAGCAGGTCAATCACCGGCCGGACCAGCTTGCGATAGAAAAATCCTTCCTTCATGCCGCCTTCTGCCGGAAGAGCGCGGAAACGCCCTCGTCCGGTTTGAGTTGGAATAGTTGGTTCAGCACGTACAGCGACATAGCGATGTTCCCACCCGCCATGATCAGCACGAACCACACCATCTTCACGCCCAGCGAGCCCTCCCGCCACGCCAGCCAGCAAAAAAACGTCAGGAAACCGAAGTACGCGTCGTACAGAGTCGCCATGGCCCAGGGGCTCGCCGCGAACGACGACCATGCGCTCCACAAGCTCACCTGCATGCTCGTGCGCACGGTCATCACCACCATGAATACAAAAATGAATCCAAAAAGCAGCTTAAGGAAAAGTTTCACGGTCTTCCTTCTCCTTCCCGCTCGATTACCACGGTGTTCTGTTCGAGCAAAGACTCCCCCTGCCCGCGCTGCCATAGTCTAATACGGCAGCGGCGCGCTTTCCGATGTAAGGCAAGGAAGCTGAGTACCGTTCTTCGAAAAACTGGAAGACATCCGCCGCCTCGGCTTCGACGAGCGCTTCCAGCGCTTGTGGGATTTTTACTTCGCGTGGTGCGAAGGCGCTTTTCTGGAGCGCTACATCAACGTGGCGCAACTCCTGCTCGCCAAGAACGGCACGCAGAAGCCGCTTCTCGGCGACCCGTCCTTCGCCAGCAGCTCTCTGCCTTCCGGCTCCGTCTCCGCATAGTGTCCTATCCCAGAAATATCTGAAACTAAAAAGTAGCACTTGGAGTGCGGCGGCTTGCCGCCGCTCGGCGGCACAAATTCGCCGGTGTCTGAGCTCCTGATCCGCTGCGGTATCGGCGTTCGAGCCACGGCGGGAGCAAGCTCCCGCACTCCAAAATTCACCACAAACGTCGCCCGAGCTTCTGAACTGAACTTGCGGGACGCATACAGGAGGCGAGCGGGAACCATCCCGGCGCGCTCCCCATCCTATTTTGTTTCCGAGACGGCGCTGGTGTGGTCATGGATGATTCGCCAGCCTTCGGGGAAGCGCTGCCACACCAGTGAAAAAACTCCGCCGACCTCGTCCTTCTCTCGTTTCAGATGCCATCGTCCCAGAACCAGCGCCGCATCCGGCCCCAAGAACCGGAATTCCAGGGCGGAAAAATCGAGCGTGCCCATGGTGGCCCTGTCCGGGTAATTCTTTTTGTAGCGTGCCAGCACGTTTTCCCAGCCGCGCGATACTCCGCTGCTCCCGGAAAACGTCAGCTCCTCCGAATGCCAATAACCATCGAGAAACGCCCGAATGTTACCGTGATTCCAGGCGCTCTGCTGCTTCGTGAGCACATTGGTGATGGCTACCCGATCCGCTTCCCGTATGCCAGAAGGATTAATGGGAAGCTGATTGCCGGGAGCGAAGAAAAAGAGAATCGCCAGCACGGAACCTGAAGTAGCCCAGCGAATATTCATGGTTATCCACCCTGCCTCGACAGTAGAAGCATCCGGGAGGATAGGCGGTTCGTTCGATTTCCACAAGCTCTGGCGACCCCGCCTCCAGGCCGGCCCAGTGTTTCCAAAGGGTTACACCGCGGGTTCCAGCGCGCTGGTACTAAGGCGCTATTGGCCCGCAACGGCGTTCCCGGCAGAATTTATCCAGAGGCTGAGGGATGTTTAACTTTATGCTTTTTTCGATTTCAATTGTGGCCCTCTCCCAGTTTGCTCTGTACTACTGGCGAGCGGTCTTGGCCGGAGTAGCGGCACAGCCGGTGTCGGATCGCGTCCTGTCGGCGGCTCATATCGCCGACGGTAGCCCGACTGGCCAGGATTTCCAGACCCTCGCCGGGCTTCATGATCTCACGCCCGACCTTCGTCCCAGCCGCGGTGGATTGGCTCTTGTCAGGATTTACTACCGTGCCATGGAAAGCCTGGATTCCTTCGCCGGATCGCGCATGCCGGCCATCGCCGCATGGAGCGATCGCGAGCGCGCCCTCTGTGCCCGCTACGCGGCCGTGCAGATCGACCTGCGCCTGCAGGCCAATCTCGCTCTCGCCGCTTCACTCCGCTCTTGCTAATACGCCCAGCGTAGCAACACCCCACCCGTGGTGAACCCCGCACCCACCGTGATAATGAGCACCAGGTCTCCCTTGTGCAGCCGGCCCTGCTCGACAGCATCGCGCAGGCCCAGCGGAATTGTGCCTGCCGTGGTGTTCGCGTAGCGGTCGATGTTGGTAATCACTTTCGAATCGTCCACCCCGAGGCGTTCCTGGGCCGCCCGGATGATCCGCAGGTTGGCCTGGTGCGGCACGAGCAGCGCGAGGTCGTCCTTGGTGAACCCATTGCGTTCCAGAAGATGAACGGCCATGTCCGCCATGCGGCGGACGGCGTACTTGAAGACCTGCGAGCCTTCCTGATGCACCACGTGCATGTTCTTGTCGACCGTTTCGTGCGTTGAAGGATGGAGTGAGCCGCCGCCGGGCATGTACAGGTATTGCCCGCCTGAACCGTCGACGTCGTGCTCAAAATCCAGAATGCCTTCGTTGGCAGCGGCCGGTTCCAGGAGAACCGCACCTGCCCCGTCACCGAAAAGGACACAAGTGCCGCGGTCTTTATAGTCCAAGATGGAGGTCATCGTGTCGCTGCCAATCACGAGAACCTTCTTGTGCGTGCCGGCGCCGGCGAATTGCGCGCCGACGGTTAACGCGTACGCGAAGCCTGAACAAGCCGCCGAAAGGTCGAATCCCCAGGCCTTTTTCGCGCCAATGCGGTCCTGGATCAGGCATGCCGTGGCCGGGAACATCATGTCCGGCGTCACGCTGGCCAGCACGATCAGTTCGATCTCTGCGGGGTCGGTCTTCGTTTGTGCGAGGAGCGCCTTGGCGGCTTCCGTGGCCAGGTGCGAGGTAGCCATGCCTTTCTCGACGATGTGCCGCTCGCGGATACCCGTTCGTGTGCGAATCCACTCATCGTTCGTATCCACCATCTTTTCCAGGTCGGCGTTGGTCAGCACCTTCGGCGGCACGTAGCCGGCGACACCCGTAATTTTTGCCGCGATGCGATGGGACATGCCTCTCCTTGCTCAATTTCTGGGCCCTGCAACAGTCCCGGAATTCTATGCGATGCCGCCGTAGCGACACAAGGCAAGTGGCTGGGGAATAGCGGGCAAGGTACGAAATGTCATCTCGCAACCACAATTCCTCTCCGTTGCCCTTCTCAGTAGCGAAAAAGATAGCTGAGCTTGATGAAAAAAAGCCTGCTGGTGGAGTTCGTCGGAGAGCCCAGATTCGCCACGCAAGGCCCGGCTTGGCACATGTGCAATCTCAGATCGCTGTAACTGTCGTTATACCCAATGTACACCGCCGTTCCCGGATGAAGCAGGTAGGTGAAGAGAATATCGCCGCTGAGCCGCTTGGTTGGCACGATGGGCCCCCCGTCGAAGCTGCCGAGGTTGGTCTGCAAGTCGAGAAGCTGCGGGTTAGCGAGAGTGGCGTTGTAATCGACGATGAGCCGCAGCGAAAATTCCTTGGTGAACTGGTAGTTCAGCTTCGAGCGCATCAGGTGATTATTGAAAATGCTTTGTCCTGGAGAGAAGCCCGCTGGCGTGCTTCCCTCGCGCGTACCCAGACGCGTAAAGATGTACGTTTCGTCGAAACGAAATTGGGACGAGGGCCGCAGCGTAAATCCGGCGCTGAAACGCTTCGTGTTTCCCAAAAATGGCAAAATTTGCGCCGCGGGGGGCGTTGCCGGGGGAGGGAAAAAGTCTTCGCCCGTGCCGGCGCTGAATCGCGTATTCAGAGACAGCCATTTTTTTGGGGCCGTTGAAAAGCTAATCAGCGTTCCGTGTTTGCGGAAGGGGATATTGGCGAAGAGCTCGTAAGCCTCCGAGTGCGTGATGTTCAGCAATGTTCGCCGCGTCCAATCGATCTGAAAACCCAGATCGGCCTCCCAGTCCTGCAGCCGCCCCTCGCGGTTCCAGTTCACCAATCCGCGCGTCAGCGGGCCAAAGCCCACGATGCGTCTATGTTCGGGCCGCCAGAAATAGTCCACGATTTGCCGCAGCTCGCGAATATCCGTGCGTGGAATGAAACCGAGTTCCGAACAAAAATTGGGACTGATGTCGTCGTATTCCGTGGTCAAAAAGGTATGCCTGCCCGTGTAATTGAGCTGCAACTGCGAAGCGTTGCCCTGCTGCGAGCTCACTCCTTGCGCATTTGGACTGTTGACCTTCAGGCAGTCCTGCGAGGCATTGGTATTCTGACGCGTCCAGCTGTGCGCCGTCTGTGCGTAGAGCACTAGGTTGGGGGAAAACTTGAGCCGTGCGTCGAGCGATGCGACGCGGTTGTTGGTATCGGAAAAATCCCGGCTGGAAAAGAATCCGCCGATGGAAGACTGGTTGCCGAATTCGCGCGACACGCGCAACACCCCAGCGCCGGCGCGCGTGTTGTACGGGCCGCCGGGCGACTGGCCCTGTCCCGGCTGCCGGTCGTCGATCGCCAGGGCACCGAGTGTCCACTTGCCGATCTTTCCCGTCATGCGCCCTCCGAACTGCGGATCGGCAATCTGCCGCGAGAAAAACAGATCGATCGGGGTTTCGAAGAATCCTGCGTTTTCAATGAAGAAGGGCCGCTTCTCGGGAAAAAAAACGGCGAAGCGCTGGTTGACGGTTACCTGCGGGTCATTGGTTTCCACCTGGCTGAAGTCCGGATTCAACGTGAAATCAAACGTCAGCGCATCCTTAGCGACAAATTTTGCATCCAGTCCGCCGCGGTGCTCGAACGCGCTGTTATTGCGCGGCAACGCAGGGGTCGACTGATCCAAAAATTGGTTGCTGGCCAGCAGCCCGTATGGAATGAACTGGATGTTGCGGCCCGGCGAAACATTTTCCAGGCCGCCAACGGGCGCGAACTGCTGCGTGATGCCTTCGACGCGCTGCGTGAGGTACGGCCAATAATCGAATTCATTCTTGCGAAGGATAACGCGATACAGCGCGACGCCCCAGGTCTGTTCCGTTTCGTGCGAAAAACGCAGGCTCTTGAACGGGATGGAAAAGAAAACTATGTAGCCATCCTTGGTTGCGCGCCCCTGGTTGCTCCAGAGCGTATCGAAACTGAAATCGTAGCCCTGGCCCTCCGTGTAGATGGCGTCCGACTGCACGCCGAGCGGGTTCGAGAAAAAAAAGTAGGCGCGGTGCAAATCGTGGAAGGTGTCGAGCAGGATTCCCACCCCGTCGTCCTGGTCGGAATCTTCGCGCTTCGAGAGGTGCGCGCGAATTTGTCCCGGCTCATCGTGGGCAATAAACGCGACGTAGAGATTCTTTTCGTCGTAGGAAAGGTACGCGGTGGTGGATTCTGTCGCGGGCGTCCCGTCTCCCGGCTGGTACTGGCGGAATTCACTGACGGTCAGTTCGGCTTCCCGCGGGTGGTTTTGTAGGAAGTCGTCCAGTTTCGGCGCGCGCTGCACGCGCGGAATCTTCGAAAGCGGGATTTTGCCTTGGGCGGGTGGAGGCGGCGTGGGGGCCTGCGCCAAGACACACGCCGTCCCGCCGCACAAAATGAGGAACGCCAGAATGAATTTGCGAACCACAGAGGCCATGGGAAGAACTTGTATACCCTTTAAGGGAACTTCACGCAAGAGTTACTTAAGGTCGCTGGGGATCCCGGGCTGAACCGCTGGCAAAAACCAAAATCAAGCATACCAGGCTGAAGCGTAGTACCCCTAGCGAAAAGCCGGCGTGCCGCGCAGGGCCTCGCCGTTCATTAGGAGGGTGGAAGGATTTCGTACCGCCAGCTGAGCGTGGCGGTTTTCTTGAGCGTGGCGGCCACGGAGCAGTATTTCTCTTCACTCAGTTGAATGGCGTGCTTCACGGCCGCTTCGTCAAGCTGCCCGCGCAAACGATACAGAATCTCCAGCTTGGTCCACACCGTGGGCGGCTCCGCCGCACGCTCGCCCGAACAGATGACTTCCAGCGATTCCAGTTTCTGGCGTTTCTTTTCCAGCACCAGCACCACGTCCGTGGCCGTGCAAGCTCCCAGCGCCAGCAGCAGCAGCTCCATCGGGCCGGGAGCTTTGTTCGACACACGGTCGGAGTCCAGTGTGAGCGCATGGCCCGATGGTCCGGTGGCCACGAATCTCTGCTCGCCAATCCATTTTACGGATGCGCTTTGCATGGGCACCTAAACTTTTCTTCCCATCAGCAGACCGCGCAAGCCGAGAAGCACCAGCCGCGGCTGCCGGCGGATCACGTTCCAAAGAAGACGCGTGGACTCGTCGCGGTTGATTTCGCCAAGCGATTGCCGTGTGGAAGCATCGAGCAGGTCCACAAGCTGCGAATATTCCTTCTGTTGAAAATGATGCAACGCGCGGCGGATGAGCCAGTGCGTGCCCAGTTCCCGCCGCAGCGCGGCCAGTTCGTTGCTCCTGCCGCCCTGCAGGATGGCTTGCGCCACGCC